>CALANA010000090.1 GCA_937925925.1 uncultured Chloroflexales bacterium
TCTTCCCACCCGCCACCAACACGGCGACGAACACGCCCGTCCCACCCACCGTGACCAACACCGCCACCAACACACCCGTCCCACCCACCGTGACCAACACCGCCACCAACACGCCCGTCCCACCCACCGTGACCAACACCGCCACCAACACGCCCGTCCCACCCACCGTGACCAATACCGCCACCAACACGCCCGTCCCACCGACCGTGACCAATACCCTCACACCAACCAGAACACCGGTGCTGCTTGGCAAAATTGGTGACCTGGTCTGGGAAGATGACAACTGGAATGGAGTACGAGAAAGTTGGGAGTACGGAGCGATAGAGGTTCCGGTGCAACTCTTCCGGCGCAACGCCAATGGTACCTATAGCCTGTACCGGACTACGATGACCAATGATGATGGGAGGTATCTCTTCAGCGATGTGCCGTCCGGCACCTATCAGGTTCGGATCGATCTGATGAATAGTCAATACTATCAGACATGGGTGTCAACTACCAATAACCCGTATCCTAGTGCTACGACCGGGTTGAATCTTGCACCAGGACAGATCTTCCTGGATGCCGATTTTGGTATCGCTCGATCTGGTTCGTAATTACCCCGGCGTGATCTATAAGCACGTAACCGTTCAGGTGGGGTGGTCAGGAGGGATGTTGCCCCTCCTGGATACTCTTCGTTTTGCGGGGGCCTGCGGCCCCCGCGCCCCTGCCAGCGCAGGTACCACCTGAACGGTTACTATAAGCACTATCACGCAGGTGGCTTATACAGCGTCAGGTTGCTTTTTGAAGAAGGCAACCTGACGCTGTATTAACATGAGTTCAGTACAACGCCCTCACAATCTGGGGCACAATCAACCCTTCGATCAATGCCGCCAGCAGGAAGCCGGGCACCAACACTAGCAACCAGACTTTCCAGAAGGTAGCCAGTGACCAGAGAATGTTTTGCCCTACACTAAATCCAGATATAGTCGATAGCAGCGACAAACCAACCCGTATGCCCAATGCAGCACACAAGATGAGCATGGGCAACTCAATAATGCCATGTGGGACAATATGGGCCAGCAAAAACTGCGTAGGACTCTCCGCATCGAACGCAAACCAGTTGCCACCGCTGGAGTGCAATGTACTGACAACAAACCCGATCTGCATAAAATTGACAACTGGCAGCATGCAGGCAAACATCCCAAAGCTAAACAATGACAGGATGCTGGTAAAGAACGATACCCGCAGATTTTGTGCCAGAATGTGCCAGACATGTTGCAGCGATGGATCAGTTGTCGTCCCAATCTGGTTCAGGTAATCGCGCAACAGCTCCATACGATACAAATTGCCAATAACACCACCACTGAGTACTCCCACCACGGCCAATACCAGAGCGATGCTGATCGGTGTGCGTAATTCGCGTAACAGCGCTGGTAATTCATGGCGGTAAAAGCGGCGGGGATCAAACCCCAATCCTTGATACATAGCCGGCACTACCCCGGCTGGCTGATACTCACGGAAGAAGGTGGCAAAGGTTTGGAAGATCTGGTTGAGATCGAATCGGATATGTTCCCGCGAAAGAATTTCTTCACGGTTAAAAGTAGCCATTCCGGTGCGAATCAACGCCAACGAGATGATCGTTAGCGAGATAATAATCATCCAGAGAACATCCCAACGCTGGGCAATAATAAACACAGACTGAATCTGCAGGAGTGCAGTGGTGGGCAGCAAAATAAAGCTCGAAAGCAACGTGGCAGCGCGAATACTGCTGGTATGACTGGAAATAACCACGGCTCCAGCGACCATGGTCAGCGTAATGATGCCGATCATCAGCAGGAGTTGCACCAGCCGCACTCCGGTCATAACGTGAAAATAGAGTTCGGGATAGATGCTTGCCAGCAGAGCGGCAAAGAACAGCATGGCTCCCAGGCCCGAGAAGAGTGGTACCAGCAATGATGCGCCAAGCTTGCTCGTGTACAATTCGTGGTCAGTCATTGGCATCGCCAGCAGTGCTTCCAGGCTGCTGCGCTCCCGTTCACCGACAAACGAGTCGAGCGCTGTGATCAAGGAGAAACTTGATGGTATGAACCCTATCAGCAGAATTGCAAATGGTACGAGGCGTCCTATTACCAACGGGTCATCAACAAAATCGACAGCCGTGTCAGTGCCACTAATCAAGACAACTGGAATGACTAGCGTCAGAATCGTAACTGGCAGCAGTGTGCGCCAGTCTGTAAGGGTATCGCGCAACTCACGTCTGGCCACGGTGAGCATCGTTTGCACGTGAGGAACATGGCCTGCCGGCACACTGGTTGCTTGATCGTTCAGCGTCGCAGACTCTTCTGGCAGTGAAGTGGAAGTGACATCAGCGTAACGACCCAGACCGATGATAGTCCAGAAGCGCGAAAAGGAAAAAGAACGATGTTCGCGTGCCAGTATCTCCTCCCGATTAAAGGTAGCCATACCAGCACGTACCAGCACAATGCTGATAATTGCAAAGACCAGTGTGGTAACCAGAAGGAGATCCCACCGTTCGTTAATGATCATGAACGCTTCCACCTGTATCGCCACCGCCATACCAATCAAAATAAAGCTCGACATCAAGTTCGCCGCTCGCACACTGCTGATATGACTGGAAATAACTACGGCTGCGGCGACCATCGTGGTGGACATGAGGCTGATCAACAAAAATAGAAGGCTCACTTGTGGAATGTTTATGGCACTGGTGTACAACGCCAGATTGCTCACATAGAGCATTACGAGATAGACGATCATAGCCAACCAGCCAGAGATCAGCGGTGTCAACAAAGATGAACAAAACTTACTGATATAGAGTATATCGTCGGATACCGGCATGGACAGCAAGGCCTCCAGGCTGTTGCGTTCACGTTCACCAACGAATGCTTCCAGGGCGGTGATGAGCGAAAAACTCGAAGGGATAAAGCCCACGACAAGAATGATGAAAGGTATCAGTCGTATCTGCAAACCTTCCAGATCAACAAAATTAACGACGACAGATGTGCCTCGAACCATAAGCTGGGGCATCAACAGCGTCAGCAGTGAAATGGGCAACAGGATGCGCCAGTCCGTGAGTGTCTCACGAATCTCACGGCGGGCGATGGTTGTCATAGCTTGCATACTCACGATGAGACCTCCTCCCGTTGTGGTGTTGGGGCCAGCGCTGTGCCGCTCATCGCATCGACTGGTCGCTCATCAGGTGTGACCGGGACACTCTCGTGCCAGTCGGTGACAGCACTGGTGGGAGTTGTGCCGTTTTTAGATGCAATAATGCTCAAATATACATCTTCCAGGCTACGTGATACCTCAGCAAGCGAGACCAGCGCATACTCTTGCGCTGACAGACGCGCAATAATCTGCGGGTTGATCTGCTGTGGTTCGGCACAGCGATAACGCAGGTAATGGCTGCCAATTTCTTCGATCGGCACCAGATCCTCCAGCAGCGGCGCAACTGACTGATGATCCTGGGCGCTGACCAGACGGAGTTCCCAGATCGGATCGCCAAGCAATTGACGCGAGATCTGGGCAATCGTGCCCTCGACAATGATCCGCCCACCACTGATGATCGCAATGCGATCCGCCAGGACTTCGGCCTCGGTGAGGTTGTGCGTGGTCAGCAAGATCGAGCGATCAGCGGCGCGCAACTCACCAATCGCATCGCGGACAGTGCGGGCGCTTTGCGGATCCATCGCCGTGGTTGGCTCGTCTAGGAACAAAATAGGCGGATCGTGTATCAGGGCACGGACAAGGGCAATCTTTTGCTTCATCCCCTTCGAATAACTATCAAGCTGTTTATGCCGCGCTTCCCACAGATCAAACTGCTTCAGGAGTACTTCGGCCCGCTGCTGGCTGTGCCGCGGGTCCATGCCCAGCAAGGTGCCAAAAAAACGCAGGTAATCCATCGCATACATACGACTATACAGGCCGGGATACTCAGTCAGCAACCCGACTTTGCTGCGCACAATGCGTGCTTCCTGGACAATATCGTGTCCACACACACGAGCCCAACCGGTGGTGGGCTTCAAAATAGCGCCAAGCATACGCACGGTCGTGGTTTTGCCAGCCCCGTTTGGCCCCAGGAGTGCCAGAACTTCACCTGGTAAGATTGTGAGGGTCAGATCACGTACTGCATGAAATGCGCCAAATTGTTTGCCAAGTTGATATGCCTCGATCATACATCATTCCTCAATGGGTCATCATTAGCTGAACGGTTAATAGAACTCTTACATAGCAGTATAGCAGGAGTTTATTACCAGAGCATGCACGACATGAAGAGGTACGCAGCAAGGAGGTGTGAGGAGCGGTAGACGAAACTTATTAAGGCAAAGACGAACAGATTCATACCGTTTCGACTTGCATATTCCGCATGTTCTTGCCATTCGTACGCCAACGAGACTGCGTCGCAGCGGGGGGGCGGGGGCCTGCGGCCCCGGCCCATGTTCCTTAAAGGGGATTTCGGCGTAGAGGCGTTGCATGCAACGCCTCTACGCCCCGCGACAGCTCGTTCCAGGGGCAGTCTCGTTGTCGTATAAGCAAGCGTAAGACGAACCAAAGGATACGGAAGGTCGAAGTCAAATTGGTATCAGTTGTACTGCTTTGCGTGTTTGTGTTCAAACAAGCGACCGTGTGGCACAAGAGGATGATACGATAGAAAGAGGCAATCAAAGGCAACTCTGCGGTGGTATGGTAGCTTCAGGGGACAGAGGACAGGCTGGTGCAGCATCCTATTCTCTGTTCCCTATCTGATAGCAACTGAACAACATAACGCCTGTCTCTTCTCCGCATAACGCCTGCCCCTATGCCGATCGCGAAGATGGTCGATTATCCCGTTGGGCAGAACGGCGGGCCGCCCCGCGAGCGGGTTTGCGGCGGTCAGTAGCTGGTCGTTGGCGTTCAGTGGTCGGCGGTCGGCGATTGGCGGTCGGCGGTTGTCCCAACTCCTGCGCCGCAAGGCCACTGACGGTTCGGCGCTCAAGCGGGTGTCCGATGGTTCGTTCGATGGCGCGAATAAGGGGTTGATCCGCGCTCGTCACCAGCGTAAAGGCATCCCCGGAACGGGTAGCGCGGCCTGTGCGCCCGATGCGGTGAATATAGGCTTCAATTGTATCGGGCATGTCATAGTTAATAACATGCGAAATACCATTCACATCAATACCCCGCGCTGCAATATCGGTGGCAACCAGCACCTGAAACGTGCCATTGCGGAAGCCATCCAGTGCTATCTGACGCTGGCTTTGCGAGCGGTTGCCATGCAGCCGCGCTGCTTTGTAGCCAGCTTGCTCTAGATGCGCCGCCACCTTGTTCGCCCGATGTTTGGTGCGCGTAAACACGAGTACCGACGCGGTGGTTGTGCTATGCAGTAACTCAAGCAATACCGCTGTTTTCTGCGTTTCGACAACTGGATACAATGCATGCGCTACAGTCGTTGGCGGCAGGGACGCATTGACCTGGACAGTCAAGGCGTCGCGGGTGGTGCCGCTTGTCAGTGCTTGCATCTCCGTCGGCATCGTCGCCGAAAAGAGCAACGTCTGGCGATGGGTTGGCAAACGGGCCAGAATTCGCTTGATCGAGGGCAGAAACCCCATATCGAGCATACGGTCGGCCTCGTCCAGCACCAATAATTGAAGGCGATCAAACCGGACATAGCCGCGCTCCATATGATCGAGCAGACGCCCCGGGCAGGCGATAATAATGTCAACAGCGGATCGCAACGCCCGTTCTTGCGGGAGCATCGGTACGCCGCCATACACCGTGGCACTACGCAACCCGGTGCCATGGCTGAAGGCGACCACAGCCGTGTGAATTTGTTCCGCCAGTTCCCGCGTTGGCGTAACAATCAGGGCACGAATACCACCGCGCTGGCCCTGAAGCAATTGTTGAAGGATGGGCAGCACAAAGGCTGCTGTCTTCCCCGTTCCAGTTTGTGCCAGACCAATCACATCGCGGCCACTGAGAATAGCCGGTATAGCTGCCGTCTGGATCGGAGTCGGCGCGGTATAGCCTTGTCGCTGCACCTGCGCCAACAGCTTTTGATCCAATCCTAATGAAGTAAAAGTCAATGCAATCATCCTTACAATAGTACACAAAAAGGGGCACAGCGTGCTGCGCCCCGATGATTTGTATTAGTTGAGCCGGAAAATGATTCATAACCGTTGTTGCGGTCAGAGCAACAGATCCGGCTGTGTGATCCATCAATAACTGCGGTTACGTGAACCGCCACGGGAATCACGGCGGCCACCACCACCGCCAAAACTATCGCGGCGCTTGTCCTCCGCCTCATTAACGCGCAACTGGCGTCCATCCTCCTCACGGCCATTGACCGCGTTGATGACCGCCGTTACATCGCTCGTTTCCATCTCTACAAAACCAAAGCCGCGTGAGCGGCCAGTGTCGCGATCAGTGATGACGCGGGCACTCTGTACTTGACCGTGGGGGCTAAAAATATTTTCCAATTCGACATCACCGACGCTCCACGGCAAATTCCCGACAAACAGCTTGACATACATATACGCATCTTCTCCTCGGCGGACGTCCTGTCTTGTGACGTTACCGATACGGCCCAATCGTTGAGCCATCATACTAACCCCTATGTTCAGGGAACAACGTTAGATCAGGAACAGATCCTGTCCAACTCGCACGAACACCCAACGTATTTTTGCGGAATACAGTTTCGGCGAGCAGACAGAGAGAGGTTAGAAACCGAGGATCACTGATGCAAGACTCGCTGTTACCATACGTTGGTTGCTTTTGTTAGTATACCACAGTTTTGTGTTGTATGCGAGAGTCAATAGCAGGTGCATGGTGATGGAAATCTCGTCTCGCCATGCCCGCATCGCCTGCAATGCCGCGCAATGCCCACATTACCGCGCATCGCCCACATTGCTCCACAACGATCATGCCAGGATCGTCGGGGCACCTCGTGTGGGTGCCCGCAATGCCCCGCAAGGCATAGCAATAGAAACATCGTTGGGCAATGAACGGCATCGCCCCCATCATCCCGATGCTGTTCATTGCCCCCATCGCCCATTGCCCGTCATTGCACCGCAACGGCCATGCATGGACATCATGGCCCTCGTTGCCTGGCAATGAACGATCGTTGGGGCACCCACCAGAGGTGCCCCGACGATCGTTGCGGCGCATTGGGGGCAATGCCCGCAGCACCCCACAACGCCCTGCACCGCCCCACAACGCCCTGCATTGCCCTGCATTGCCCGCATTGCCCCAATGCGGGCACCCACCAGAGGTGCCCCGACGATCGTTGCGCCGCAATGTGGGGCATTGCCCACATCGCCCCACATTGCATACATTGCCCGCCTTGCCCGACATCGCCCCCATCGCCCCGCATTGCCACGCACTGCCTGTGCTTCATTCTCCTCTAGAACGCTCTGCCTACGATGATATCCGGTTATCGATTTCCGGTTCACTGAAAACACCGCCCATTTTTATGGTACACTACGCTTCCGACGTTTCAGGCGAGTTTCCAACCAGGTACGAGAACACACAACGAGTTTCATTCAGGCAATAGTAACCGTTCAGAGGAACGTTCGCCAGCGGGGGTTGCGGGGGCTGCAGGCCCCCGCGAAACCCGTTGTGGCGGCTTTGCCGCCACAACGGGCCGAACAAGAACCTCCTGGAGGGGCACTGCCCCTCCAAACCAACCCACCTGAACGGTTACCAGGCAATAAGTACTCTATACATTACGTTTTCTGGTAAAAGCACATCAATGCACCTGTGTACTTTCTGGTTATCCAGACGCAGATTTTGCTTCAATCTGTTCGTACTCAAAATGCCGAAAAACGTACTTTACGCAACAATAAGGAGATAATGATAATGATGCGACAAAAACGATATGTGCTGCTGCTATGTTTGCTCGTGCTATGGCCCTTCATGCCGAGTTCGAGCCATGCCCAGGTCGATGAACGGTGTTTCGCGGAAACGGGCTTTTGTATTTCCGGTGCCATCCGAACCTATTGGGAGCGCAATGGTGGCCTGGCAGTGTTTGGGCTACCGATCAGTCCCTTACGTTTCGAGACGGTTGAAGACTGGACAGGACTGGTGCAGTGGTTTGAACGCGATCGGCTGGAAGACCACACGGCACAGGGACGGGGAGTGCTGGCAGGACGGCTGGGAGTCGAATATCTTGACCACATCGGTACACCCTGGGAATGGGGCGATGTGACCGAGGCTGGCCCCGACTGCCTGGCCTTTCCCGAACAGTCAGGTCATCAGATTTGTGGTGCCTTTGCTGCCTATTGGCAACGGAACGGGGGATTAGAACGTTTTGGTTTTCCGATAACGGGCGAATTTGAAACCATGGTGGAGGATCAACCCCGCACCGTGCAGTATTTTGAGCGCCGCCGGATAGAGCGCCATCCCGATAATTCACCGCCCTTTGATATATTGCTCGGCCTGTTGGGGCGTGAATTGTATGAGGAGCAACTGGCGAATCAACCGGTACCCGAACCGGTGCCACCAGGAACAGTACCGGAACCAGGCGGCGTCTGTGCCACCAATGCTCCTGAGCCTGTTCAGGGAGCACAGGCCTGGATGACTATCCCCGATCCACCGCTCCTTACAGATACCACCCTGTGTGTGCGGCTGATCCTCGACAACAAGGCAATTGAAGGGGCCGAAGCCCGTGCTATTGCTCGCTATCGTACCACGACGACCGAGGTGGGGCCAGCAACGACCGGGCCAGATGGCGTGGCGGCGATCTCTTTTAATATCAGCAGTGCCACCCCTGGCTTTACCGTTGTTATGAATGCCCAGGTTATTCACGATGGGCAGACCTATATGGCGGAGACCAGTTTCACACCGCCACGACCATAGCAATGATGATCGGGGCGAGATGGGGACAATGAACATCGCATCGGCCACCCCTGTACCCTGCACGTACCTCATGTCGCCCCACTGCAGTACAAAGCACAAAGCGGCCTGAGCGTTGGAGCGCTGAAGCGGTCGGGCGCTCCAACTGGAATGATTACAGAACGTTCAGAAAGGAACAGGTATTTTTGGTAGTACAGCATTGCATACGTTTGTAACGGATGTCAGGTGCCGATTTCGCATGGTTGCAACCGGCAGAAGCATCTCCATTTCGTCACAGATGTACGCAACGCTGTCGTCAGAATCAAGCTGCGTCATCTGCCGATGATCACAACCCCGCTCAACGTGCATGTGATCTATTCCCGTCCCGGCTCCAGGAGTTGCAAAATACCTTGCAGCGGGATAATAACCCAGTCCGGGCGGCTGTTCAACTCATACCCTAGTTCGTAAAATGCTTTTTCCAGCAGATAGGCGTCCAGTAAGATCTTGAACTCATCACATGGCTGGTTCAACAGTGCCGATTGCTGTACGGTATCAATATAGGTACGTAAAAAGATCGCCGAAACCCAGACATACCAGAAGCGTGCCCAGGTATCTTGGACTGCATGCACCGTATCAGGAATCTGGCCCGCCTTGCGCTGATCGAACAGGGCGGCATAGACCGCGTAGTGAAAGGAGCGGATCATACTGGCAACATCGCGCAGCGGCGAGCCGCGAGTACGTCGCTCTTCGAGTGAACGCGTTGGCTCGCCCTCAAAGTCGCTGATCATAAAATCATCATCCACTCGCAGCACCTGCCCCAGATGATAGTTACCGTGGCAGCGAATGCGCATCGCCGTAAACTTGCGGTCGCGCAACGGTTCAAAATACCGGCGTACTTCCTGCTCCAGCGCCATGACTACCCGTGCCTTTTCCTGCACATCGCCTGGCAGTGAATACTGTTGCTGTTGCAACAGATGAAAATCACGATCCATCAGGCCCAGCATAGCATAGTAGAAGGGACGTTGAAAAAAGTCGGTGAAGGGTTCCGAGCCAAAATGCGGATCTTCCGTCTCTTGCGCCAGGGCAACATGCAGTTCCGCCGTGCGCTGGCCCAGCAGTTGTGCTGTCTCCTGGTACTCACCCACCAGTTTGCACGCCAGATCGTAGTCAGTGATGGTCATCGTCGCATCTGTAGCCCCTGCCTGCTTCATGTGCGGGTAGGCGTCAGCCAGATCCAGAATGTGGCGATGCGGTAGCGGCAGCGTCTGCGATTGATCGACGTGAGCCAGCACGCGCTGGAAATAGTGATACAGCGCCCGTTGCGTGAACTGCCAGGCATCACCCTGGTAACCATCGATCGCCCGCAGTACAGCCAGCGTCGTTGATCCACTGTTCTTCTGGTGATACTCGATCGCTCCCAGTAGTTGGGGTGTGCGCGCCAGCGAGACCTTCTCGGTCAAAAAGCGCCCAATTTCCAGGTCGGGATTTATTCCGGGTTCGATGCGCCGAAACAGCTTTAACGCGAATCGGTCGCCATACACCACCGTCGTGTTACTCTCATCAGCGATGGTGATCGGTGACTCAAAGGTAGCATGCGGCCCGGTTGTGGCCGGTTCGCTCCCGAAGTCGGTGAGCGATGTGTCGCTCGCCGTCGTTAATGGTGCCCGGCTGCGCAATCCGACCCGCATATCGGCCGGCAGGCGAAACGAGCGATGCGGTGCAGCCAGAATTTCGCCCGCACTCCCTTTGAACGCACGATGCTGGGCAATCGCATCCAGCAACAGCAGTGCAACGTTTTCATCGCGTAGCGCATCATAGAGAATCGCTGGCTCATCGTTTCCTTCCAGATGTACATAGGCCACAATAACCTGTGGTAGTTCGGCACTCATCTGGCGCGCACGGGCACCGACCGCACAGGTAAAGGGCAACACGTACGTCTCCTGGTCGCCTTCGCTATACTCAACCTGTACCAGCGTAATATAGGCTATGGGCGACTCATACGGCACCGGCACCGTCTCCAGGATTTCAGTGGACTGGATCACCCGTGCTTTGCCCCCAAACCAGCGGCGCTGCTTCAGATAACGCGGTAGAATGCGTTCCAGGGCTATCCGCGCCCGTCCACGGGCAAAAATCATCTGCCAATCGCGCTCGACATATAGGGTGGGGATGGTCTCATCGTTGTTGAACCGGAGGGTACGCCGATCATGGGCCTGGCGATCCAGGGCAAACCAGTAACAGGCATGCGGCCCTAGCGTAAGAAAATAGGGCAATTCACCAACCGGTGGAAAGACAGTGTTACCAAATACCTCAACCGGCGCAATCCCGGCGTAACGTGCGAGATCGAGTTCGACGCACTGGATAAAGCGTGAGAGATTGGCGACCACCAGCATCCGTTCCTCGCCATACTCGCGCAAAAAGACGAGTACCTTACGATTGGCAGGATAGAGAAACTCTAGCGAGCCACGACTCAGCGCCCGATAGGTTTTGCGGGTATCGATCATATGCTTCATCCAGCGGAGGAGCGAGTAGGGATTGGCCTGTTGTGCCTCAACATTGACCGCCTCGTAGTGATACGCGGGATCAATCGTCACCGGCAAATAAATTTGCTGTGGATTGGCCCGCGAAAAACCGGCATTCAGTTCATGGCTCCACTGCATCGGTGTACGAACGCCGTTGCGATCACCCAGGTAGATATTGTCGCCCATCCCAATCTCGTCGCCATAATAGATCACGGGCGTCCCCGGTAGCGCAAAAAGCAGGCTGTTCAGTAGTTCGATCTGTTTGCGATCATTGTGGAGCAGCGGAGCCAGACGACGGCGGATGCCCAGGTTGATGCGGGCACGTGGGTTGCGGGCGTAGGTGCGGTACATAAACGAACGTTCCTCAGCCGTGACCATTTCCAGCGTAAGTTCATCATGGTTACGCAAAAACAGCGCCCACTGGCACACATCCGGGATAGGTGGCGTCTGGTGCAGTGTCTCGGTGATCGGAAAGCGATCTTCCATACGGATCGAAACAAACATACGCGGCATCAGCGGGAAGTGGAACGCCATATGGCATTCATCACCATTGCCAAAGTAGGCCACCGCATCTTCCGGCCATTGATTGGCCTCGGCCAGCAACATGCGATCTTTAAAAGTCGTATCCAAATGTCGCCGCAACTTTTTTAGGAACGTATGTGTTTCGGGCAGATTCTCGCAGGTCGTGCCTTCACGCTCATAGAGATAGGGCACCGCGTCCAGCCGTAACCCATCCACACCCATATTCAGCCAGAAATCCATAGCCTTCATCACTTCGCGCTGCACGTCCAGGTTATCGAAATTCAAGTCCGGTTGATGGGCATAGAAACGATGCCAGTAGTAGGCCCGCGCTACCGGATCCCACGTCCAGTTCGAGAATTCAAAATCCTTGAAAATAATGCGTGTGTCACGGTATTCTTCTGCTGTATCGCTCCAGACATAAAAATCGCGCCACGGGCTGCCGCGTTCAGCGCGACGGGCGCGTTGGAACCAGGGGTGCTGATCCGAAGTGTGGTTGATCACCAGTTCGGTAATCACGCGCAAGTCACGTTTATGCGCCTCTTCCAGGAAGACACGAAAATCATGCAGGGTGCCATACATCGAATGCACATCGGTATAGTTGGCAATATCATAGCCATCATCGCGCAAGGGCGAAGGATAGAAAGGCAGCAGCCAGATCGCAGTAATGCCCAGATCCTGCAAATAGTCCAGTTTTCCGGTCAGACCTTGAAAATCGCCTACGCCATCGTTATCGCTATCGGCAAAAGAACGCACATGGAGTTGATAGATAAGCGCATCCTTGTACCAGAGCGGATTATCTTTCAACGCAATGTTTGTACCATTCCGGTCAATCATAGTGAGTCCCTCATTCTAGATCAGTGGATGATGTTCCAGGCACAGTAACCGTTCAGGTGGGGTGGTTGGGCGGGGCACGACCCCGCCCGGAGGTTCCCGGGGTTGCGCGGGGGCCTGCGGCCCCCGCAACCCCCGCTGGCGAAAGTCACCCTGAACGATTACCCAGGCATATGCGGGCATAGCGCATCGGAGTCCAGGCTTTAGCCTGGGTCTAGCTGATGTTCCAGGCATATGCGGGCGTAGCGCACTAGGTCTCGCCTGCTGATTCATCGGCAGCCAGCACGGCCGGCACATAGCACTGCTCAATATAATCGCGCAACATACGGCGGGCGCTAAACCGGGGCGCAACGGTGACAATTGCCTCTTTAACGACAGCGATCCACGCATTCGGCACTTCCGCTGCATCACGCTGGTCATAAAACAGAGGAACGACTTTCTGCTCCAGTACGCAGTACAGCGAGTTGGCATCATGCTGATCCTGTTCCTCTGGATCGCTATACCATTCTTCGCCAATCGCCCACCCATTGCGCTCGTTATAGGCTTCCGGCCACCAGCCATCGAGGATACTGATGTTGGGCACCCCATTGAGACTGGCTTTTTGCCCACTCGTTCCACTGGCTTCGTAGGGTCGGCGCGGCGTGTTCAACCAGACATCTACGCCTTTCACCAGTTCTCGCGCCATGGCAATATCATACTCTTCCAAAAAGATGATGTGGCCCTGGAGTCCGGCGGTGTGTGAAAGTTGGTAGACTTCTTGAATAAGCTGCTTGCCCACATCATCCGACGGATGGGTTTTACCGGCAAAAATAATCTGCACCGGGCGGCCAGGATTATGCAGGATCGCTTTGAGCCGCTCTAGATCCTTAAACAGCAATGTGGCACGTTTATAAGGCGCAAAGCGTCGCGCAAAGCCAATCGTCAGGGTCTCCTCGTCCAATATCGGGGCAGTCATTGCTAGCGCAAGACGCTGGTAACGCTGGCGCGTACGTTCGCGCACAAAGGCCACCAGATTTTGTCGCAACCGCCGCCGAATGCTCCAGAGGACATCGTTGGGGATGGCATAGATCCTGGCCCACACGTCTGGATTATCGAGACGATCCGGCCATTCCAGGCCCAGATAGGCATCATAAATCTGATGCATCTCTGGTGCTAGCCAGGAAGCGGTATGCACGCCATTCGAGATTGCCCCAATCGGAACTTGATCGCGGCTGCGATCAGGATAGAGCCAGTGCCACATACCACGCGCCACATGGCCGTGCAGCTTGCTCACCCCGTTGCAGCGTTCGGCAAAGTTCAGCGCCAGCGTGGTCATCGAAAAAGCTGGCCCCGACGCCTTATCCTGGCGGGCCAGGTACATAAACTCATCATGACTGATGCCCAGTTGCGGCCAGTAGCGCCAGAAAAACTTCTCGATCAGATTCATTGAAAACGCATCGCTGGCCGAGGGAGCGGGCGTGTGGGTGGTAAAAATGGTCTGCGAACGCACCGTATGCCGTGCCTGGTCAAACGGCATACCCTGGACAACCTGTTCACGCAGTAACTCCAACACCATAAACGCCGCATGCCCTTCATTCATATGCCAGACCGTCGGATTGATGCCCAATTGCCGCAACATCCGCACTCCGCCAATGCCCAGCATCACCTCCTGCGCCACCCGCCGTTCTTCATCGCCACTATAGATGCGGGCCAGCAGCTCGCGATTCTGCTCGCTGTTGGGATGAATATCGGTATCCAGCAGGAACAGCGGAATCCGGCCAACCTGCACACGGTAGGCTTTAGCAAAAGTCATCCGTCCGGCAATCTCAATCTCGACCACCACCTCATTCCCGTCCGGCGTCCAGGCGGGCATGACCGGCACGTCAACAACATTCAGGCGCGGATACTCGGCCAGTTGCTGCCCTTCCGGGTCGATGCGCTGACGAAAATAGCCCTGTGGGTAGATAAAGCCCACCGCTACCAGCGGCAAGTCAATATCACTCGCCTCCTTAATGTGATCGCCCGCCAGGATGCCCAGACCGCCTGAATACATCGGCAACGACTCGTGCAGGCCAAACTCGGCGCTGAAATAGGCCACCACCGGAGTCGCTGCCTGTGATGTGGGGGCATAGGGCGCATGCCGAGCAAACCAGGTCTGGCGGTTGTGCATATAGGCATCAAAATCGGCCAGCACTGCATCAAACAGGCGGACATAGGCCGGATTGCTGGCCGCCTGGTCAAGTCGCCGCTGACGCACTTCGCGCAACAACTTGACCGGGTTATGGTAGACCAGTTCCCACAGATCAGGATCGATCTGCGAATACAACGCCTGGGCTTCGGGATGCCAGCTCCACCACAGGTTATATGCCAGCTCTCGCAGGCGGGCAATACGCTGGGGGATCGGCGTGAAAAATAATGCCAGGTCTAGTGGAGACATAACTACTCCTTGTAAAATAATCACGATCACCATCGATCAAACACGTAGGAGTAAGCTCGTTGCAATGTAGCAAGGTACATAGTGTGCGTTCAATGCTGGGCTGTGATGCGACACACCTCCATTGAATGAAACACCAGTATACTCTATTTTATGCGCTGCATCATACACAATCAGGCCATATTGCCCTGAACCAGGATCGAGTACCCGTTCAGGGGAACGTTCGCCAGCGGAGGTTGCGGGGGCCTGCGGCCTCCGCGCAACCCTTAGAACCTCCCGGAGGGACACTGTACCTCCAAACCAACCCACCTGAACGGTTACACCAATCAAGAATCGATCCTGATTGTGGAATACCTTGCGCCGGTTCCGAGACAATCGAGCGTCATGCATGAGCCTTGTTCCCGGTGGCAATACCGGATTCGGCATTTTGCAGGTACCGTTTCACCCTCGGTGGAACGCGCATGCCTGGAAGCACGGGCGTCCCGCCCGCCGTCGCGCATGCACCGGCACGCCGCCCGTACTCCCAGGCGCAAAAGGAACGTGTACGACAGAGCCTCCCTCCAAATGTGAACAGGTACTTTTGAATCGATCTCCTTCAAAGTTGAACGAGCGTGTATAATGTCGGTATAGCAATTCCATCCCACTCATCAATTGGAGTCCCGGCTTTCGCCTGGACGGAGCGAGAAATAGAAAAAGTACCGCTCTGCCGCAGGCGAAAAAGCTTGTCCCGTTCGACTGCGCTCAGGGCAAGCTCTGAGCGTAGTCGAAGGAACGTTTTGTTCGAGCGACTGCGTCAGTCGTGGAGTAACCGTTCAGGGGAACGTTCGCCAGCGGGGGTTGCGGGGGCCTGCGGCCCCCGCGAACAAGAACCTCCTGGAGGGAGGGGCACTGTCCCTCCAAACCAACCCACCTGAACGGTTACAGTCGTGGACATATTTTGTGTGGGAGGCAGGCAGAGGGTACCAGTGGTAAGATAAAAAGAACCGTCACCTCATCTTGCGCATTACTCCTGCTGGTTTTTTCTCTGGCTCTTTTCCCCTTTCCTGTATAAACAATGGCAGGTTCGCTCTATTCTATTTATCTGACATTGCAAACTCACTTTGGCGTAAACCCAACATGGTGGCCGATTTTTGGCGATGACGCGCCTTTTGAGATGATGCTCGGCGCGGTACTGGTGCAACAAACCCGCTGGGAAACCGTAGAGGGAGTCATTATACGGTTGCACCAGGCCGGTCTGTTGAATCCACCAGCGCTGGCGCAGGCCGATATACAGCATGTAACGGAACTGTTGCGGCCAGCCGCCTTTCATACCCAGAAAGCTCCTGGCATTATCGCAATAAGTGCCTACCTATGCGCCCGCTATAACGGCAGCGCAGCGACACTGCTGGCCCAACCGCCAGCTACCCTGCGCCCGGAACTGTTGAGTTTGCCGCGAATTGGCCCGGAGACAGCGGATGTGATTATGCTCTATGCGGGTGGGCATCCCCAGTTTGTGGTAGACGATTATACGCGGCGACTGTTGGGCCGGATTGATCCGCAGCTACCCGATCCCTATC
>CALANA010000091.1 GCA_937925925.1 uncultured Chloroflexales bacterium
GTTGACACCATTGGCCCGCTATGAAGGGTTTGGAAACTTGCTCCCCAACCTTCCCCCTGCTAGCGGGTAGGTCAGTTGACCGCATTGGCGCGCTATTTGGAACCCAGGTGACGGTCACCCCCCGCAGGTTCCGGTTCTCAACCCTTCAGCGTTGCAGGGGGTGACCGTCACCTACCCGCCAGGTGGCTTGCAACCCGCACAACGGCGATAGCGCCGATTGACGCAATAGCCTGCTATAAAGGGGTTAGAACCGCTGACCCGCTGACCTCCTGATGACGCTGCACGTGGCGTGAGGAGTTTGAATCGCTGACCCGCTGACCTATTGATGACGCTGAACAAGGCGTGTGAGGGGGAGTGAATCGCCGAGGCAGATGAGCATAACCGGCATACCGCCCACTTGCCCGGCAGACAACCGGCACGCAACCGGAGTCCCGGCTTGAGCCGGGCCACCCCCGACACGCGAGTCAGCGTCCTCAGTGTCCTCAGCGCCGCAGCGATTCAAACCTCTGGGGATGGGGCGCGTGGTGGGTACCACTGATGTGCGTTAGAAAGTGATTGACGTAAGCGTTTATATATAACTATAATAGAGTCACCTTACATAAGGTGCCGACCAGAGCTATCAATACAACGAAGGAGTCGAGTACATGACAACGAGCTTGGAGGAGAAAACCCTCCGGGTTGAGAATGAGCGGCTGCGCCAGCGCATAACTGAACTAGAACAATCCGTGCAGCGTCAAGATGCGCAGATTCATCACTACGAGCAAATCCTTAATATACTTCCCGTAATGGTCATCACCAAAGATACGCGCTCTCGCCTGACCTATGGCAATCAGGCTTTTCGTGATCTATATGGAATGAGCCAGACCGAATTGCAGGGGTTGATCGATGCGGCCTTTAATGACCCCACCTACACCTTGCAGTATCTTGAAGATGACACCTATGTGCTGCAGACCGGCCAGATACGCGAAGTCGAAGAACTGGTAACTCGGCATGACGGTGTGGTGCGCGCGGTGCGGACGATCAAAGCACCATTGTATAACCAGGAAGGGCAGATTGATGCTCTGGTGGGAGTGTTTACCGATATTACCGAGCGTAAACAGACACAGGCAGCGTTAGAAGCATTCAATGCGGAACTGGCGCAGCAGGTGGCACAACAGACTGCAGCACTCCAGGTGTTCAAAGCACTGGTAGAACATACGCCCGATGCCGTTGCTATCACTGATGCTGATGGTGTGCTGACCTACGTGAACCCGGCCTTTAAGCAGTTGTATGGCTATGGTGATGCAGCGGTTGGTATGTCTATTTCGGCCTGCTTTCCACAGACCGAGCAGGCGCGTCTGGCAGAAGTGTTGACGCATATCCAGGAACATGACCTGTGGCAAGGGGTGCTGACACACCAGCACCAGGAAGGTCGCGTCTTTCCGGGTGAGGCGGCGGTGATGGTGATACGCGACCCACAGGGCAATGTTCAAGCCATGGGAGCTGTTGTGCGTGATATTACCATCCGCCAGGAACAAGAGGAAGCGTTGCGTCGCAGCGAGTTGCGCCTGCAAACATTGCTAAAGGCTATTCCTGATATGATACTGCGGATTAGTCAGGATCATATCTTCCTGGATTATCAGGAAGCCCTGAATGTGCCAGCCTATGTGCCGCCAGAGGTCTTCCTGGGCAAACATGTGGCGGATGTTCTACCGGCCGATGTAGCAGAAATGGTTATGCAGACTGCTGTACAGGTGCTGCGCACGGGCGAGCGCCATATGATCGAATACCAGCTCGCCATGCCTGATGGTCAACATTGGTTTGATGCCTGGGTGGTAGCCAGTGAGGACAACACCTACATGCTGCTGATCCGCGACAGCACCGAGCGCAAGGAGCAACAGAACCTGCTGCTGAACCTGAATGAGCGCCTGAACTTTATTCTCGAAGGGAGCCAGGATGGGGCCTGGGATGCCAACCTGCTAACCGGTGAATTCTACTACTCGCCGCGCTTTGCCGAGATACTGGGCTACGATATCGACGAACTTGCCCCAACTATTGATACGTGGATAAGCAAGATGCATCCCGACGATGTGGACAAAGTCAACCAGGTATTCCAGGACTATCTGGCCGGACAAACATCGGTGTATGAATACGAAAACCGCATGCGTCACAAATCTGGTACGTGGCTCTGGATTCTAGCGCGGGGCAAGATTACTATGCGTGATGTGCAGGGCCAGCCGCTGCGTATGGCGGGCACGATCTCGGATATCACTCGGCGCAAGCAGCAGGAGGAAACGCTGCTCTGGTTTCGTCAGGCCATCCAGAGTATCAGTGATCTTATCGGTATCATGGATATCAAAGGGCAGTCGCTCTATCACAATCAGGCCTTTCTTGATCGACTGGGCTATACGCCCGCCGAACTCAATGCGCTTGGTGGCCCGCCAGCGATCTACACTGATCCGCAGCAGGCGGCAGCGGTCTTTGCGGCCCTACAACAGGGGCGTTCCTGGAAGGGAGAGATTACCCTGTGCAGCAAGGATGGTACCCATATTCCCATCTTATTACGTGCCGATGTCATCCGCAATGATGCCGGCCAACCTGTTGGCTTTATCGGAGTGCAGACCGACATCACTGCGCAAAAACAGGCCGAAGCGGAACGTGCTGCGTTCCAGCAACAAATTATCGACGCTCAACGCAATGCACTCCGTGAACTCTCCTCCCCGATCATTCCCATCTCGAATGACGTAATGATTATGCCGCTGATCGGGACGATTGACAGCGGACGGGCACACCTGGTGATGGAAACGTTGCTGGAAGGAGTAGCCGCGTATCAGGCGCAACTGGTCATTATTGACATAACCGGTGTGGCCGTTGTTGATACCCAGGTGGCGCAGGCACTAATCAGCGCGGCGCAGGCGGTGAAGCTGCTGGGGGCAAAGGTGATGCTAACGGGCATTCAGCCCCGGATCGCGCAGACGCTGGTACATCTGGGGGTTGATCTGAGCGGCCTGATCACGCTCGGTAGCTTGCAAGCGGGTATTGCGATGGCATTGGGGCGCAACGTGGGTTTATGAACCCCGTTGTTCCTTGCTCAGTTTGTACGACGATATGGTAGCATACACTGAGGTATGCAGTCGCTCGAATCCGGCGTCTCTCTCGCATAGAGTGAACCGGGTCTGCGCGCTACGAACGAGGCTTGCGGCCAATGTACCAGGGGAAGGTTTGCACTATGGCGAAACCAATCCGTCAAAGAACTCGCACGTGCCAGCGTGCTTGCCCAGGGGGTTCAATGCTCTATCGCTCTACAACTATGCCCATTGTCAACAGGAGTGGAGTCCCGGCTTGAGCCGGGGTATTACTCCGCCCTGGCTCAAGCCGGGAGTCCGGTTTTTTCACTACTCAAGGACTTATACCAATTTGACTTCGACCTTCCGCATCCGTTGGTTCGTCGTACGCTTGCGCATACGACCACGAGACTTCCCTTGGAACGAGCGGTCGCGGGGCAGAGAGGCGTTGCATGCAACGCCTCTCTGCCGACATCCCCTTGCTGGTGCGGCGCGGCGAAGCCGCGCCGCACCAGAAAACGAACATGGGCGGGGGCCGCAGGCCCCCGCCCCCCCGCCGCGACGCAGTCTCGTGGAAGGACGCATGGCACGACCATGCGGAAGGGTCACATCGAAACGGTATTACGCGGTGGGTCATTTGCCGACCGGTTTCGGCTGCGGTGGTAGGCGCGCACGTCTGTGCGCGTCTCTGGGCGGAGCAACCAGAGGCCCGGCTTGAGCCGGGGCGGAGCAATCCCCCGGCTCAAGCCGGGAGTCCGGTTTTTTCACTACTCAAGCTGACAATGAACGACCGTGTACATCCTGTCATTGAAAGGACATACGCGGTCGCTTGAATGCCCGCACGTTCGACTCCCCTATGGCTTACTGAACGTGACACTCATGGAAACAGACGGCTTACCAGCAGCGTTTGCCGTAGCCGTGAGTTGATATGTCCCCGATCCCAGCATATCCCAGTTAGGAACAGTGGCACAGGGGCCATCGCCACCATAGGCACAGTAGGCTGCCTGGCGCTCCAGGCGGCTGTGACTGTAGCTGCCGCTGCCAGCGATCTGCTGGATGCTAAACTGAACAGAAGCGATTCCCGCCCCATCACTGGTGCCAACGTCTGGATCGTAGGCGATGGCCTGGAATGCTGTGCCTGCTGCACTCTCTATCACTGCGCCGTCGCCTGGTACGGTGATCTGGATGAATAATCTGGCCGGGACAGGGGTATCCGTCGGCGGCGGCGGTGGGACGGGCGTATCCGTCGGTGGTGGCGGCGGGACGGGCGTATCCGTCGGCGGCGGCGGTGGGACGGGCGTATCCGTCGGCGGTGGCGGCGGGACGGGGGTATCCGTCGGCGGTGGCGGGACGGGGGTATCCGTCGGCGGCGGCACCGGAGTTCCTGTCGCGGTGGGTGGCGGCGGCACCGGCGTTCCTGTCGCGGTGGGTGTGGGCAACGGGACAGGCGTATTCGTCGGTGTGGGCGATGGTAGCACACCACCGTTTACAGGTACAACAATGCGTGCTGACTCGGCAGTAATGCCACTCGCGCTGGCATAGGCCTGGTTCACGATAGTGCCAGCCAGGGCGTCGTCACGTACCCGAACCAGGATGGTGATAATGGCGGGTGCTGCATCCTGAATGCTCACAAAACACATAACGGTCTGGCCCATTACGTCGCATGTGCCGTTGCTGGGTGTCGCTGCCAGTACCTCCAGGCGATTATCCAGAGTGTCCTGCATCGTCGCTATAAAAGCGGGAGTGTTGTAGGTTAGCAGCGAGATGCTGTAGTTGAACTGCTGGCCGGGATTTGCTGCTGACACCGAAGCCAGTTTGAGAATGTGCAATGAGTCGATTGGTTTTGGCGTCGTTATCAGTGTTGGCGTTGATGTCGGTGGAACAGGCGTATCGGTTGGTAGTGGTAGCGGCTCCAGTGTGCTAGTTGGTGTCGGTATGTCGGGCGCAGGCGGCTCGTCGGGCGCGGGCGGCTCGTCAGGCGCAGGCGGCTCGTCGGGCGCAGGCGGCTCGTCGGGCGCGGGCCGCTCGTCAGGCGCAGGCCGCTCGTCAGGCGCGGGTGGTGCGGGTGGTGCGGGTGGCGCAGGTGGCGCAGGTGGCGCGGGTGGCGCGGGCGGCGCGGGCGGCGCGGGCGGCGCGGGTGGTGCGGGTGGCACGGGTGGCGCGGGCGGCGCGGGTGGCGCGGGCGGCGCGGGCGGCGCGGGTGGCGCGGGTGGCGCGGGTGGCGCGGGTGGCGCGGGTGGCGCGGGCGGCGCGGGTGGGACGAGTGGTGCGAGCGAATCGCTCATTGCAGGCGGCAGTGGATCTGCGGGCGCAGGTGGTACGGGTGGCAACTGATTAGGGGGGATCAATGGTGCGCCAGGCAGGTTGAGATTGCTCGTTGCCGGTGGCGCGGGCGGTAATGGGTTGGCAGGTGCTGGTGGTACCGGCAGTGTCGTTATCTCGCCAGGTGCTGGTGATGGGGCAATCGCTACCACTGCCGCCGTCGCCATGACCGGCTCGCTGGTAGCCACTGCGGTTACGTTGGATGTGGCCGGTGGTGCTGGCTCGCGGGTGCGGTTCGCGCCGGTTGCGGTCGGGAGCATACGTGCTGCCAGTGGGCGTTGACCCTGTGAGTCCACCGCCTGTGGCAACGGTGGGACCTCAAGTGGTACAAGCAGACTGGCACCAGGAAGCGGCGTAACTTGACGTAAGATGGCATCACGGGCAGCTTCAACGATAATCTCTTCCTCAAGCTGACCCTGACGCTGGTAGGAGTCCGGCCACGGTGCATAGTCGGCTTCTAGCAATGACAATAGACTGACGGTATAAGCCCGATTCTGTGGCTCAACCAGCGCCAGCCCGATCGACGAGGTGGTAATAATAGCCACAACCGCCAGCACCAGCATACACACCGTCATGATCTGTATTGGCCGCCGTCGTAGTGGACGCAGCCAGAATCTATGCCGCAAGAGCGTTCGTTGCATGACAAGGTACCCCCGGAAGGAAAAGATTGAAAAGACTACCGTCTCCAGGGCGGCTCTCGACCTGAATGGTGCCGCCCTGGCGTTCAATTAACTCGCGTGTAATAACCAGTCCCAGACCCATACCGCGTGGAGCTGCATTCAGGCTATTGGCGTTGCGTCGCAGACGCTGAAAGAGCTGGGGGAGATCTTCGGGCGGAATACCTGGCCCAAAGTCACGTATGGCCAGTACCACTCCGCGACCATGGGCACGGGCGACAATGCGCACCGGGGCACCGGCCGCATATTTAATGGCGTTGTCCAGCAGTTGTTGCAGCGCGACTTTGATCATCCGCGCATCCACCATCACCAGTGGCAAATCGTCGGGGAGATCGACCAGCAGTTCAACCTCAGCCGCTGCCGCCGCGTCGCGCAGCGAACTGAGCGCGGTTTCAACCACCAGACTGAGGCCAGTAGGCTGGATGTCCATCTCGAGCGAACCGGTCTCAATATTTGCCACCATCAGCGCCTTATCAATTAACGTACTCATCGCCTGACTCTGGCGCAGGGCCGTATCCACCAGTTCATCCTGCAGCGGCGAGAGCGGGCCACCAATGCCTTTGCGTAACATATCGGTGGCACCGTGAATAGATGTGAGTGGTGTGCGCAACTCGTGCGCGATCATGGCGATCAGATCGGTCTTGGCCTGGTCAAGCGCCACTTCATCGCTGATATTGTGCAGAACAATGACCTCCCCCGCGTGCGCACTGGCGGTGGTGGACACGATCGCGCAACTCGCGCTCAACACCTGGCCCTGCGGCGCGAGATAGCGCGGCTGATCCGAGTGTTGCCCGGCCCGGAGCGCACTGTCAACAATCGGTTTCAGCGGCAACTCATCAAAGTGATAGCGATGCTGCGTCCAGTCGGATATACCCAGCAACACTTCCGCCGCCGGGTTCATCAGCACCACATAGCGTTCGGCGTCACATACCAGCACGCCATCGGCAATACTCTCAAGAATCGCACGCCGCCGGTTGCCTTCCGCCTGCACCTCAAGATACAGCCGAATATTATGCAATGCAGTCGCAGTCATGCTGCTAATCGCTGCCAGCGGTTCCAGCACGCCCGGTGCAAAGGCACCCCGGTATGGGTGAATAATCAGTAACAGCCCGATCGGTCGGCCATGTACCATCAGAGCGGTATAACAGACAGCGGAAATATCTGGTGGCAGGCAAAAGGTGCGCAAGCGGCGGGCGTTGGTCGTGGCTACTACTGGACGGGCAGCGCGGCGTACCAGCGCCTGCACCGCAATCTCATCCTGAATACGGACTTGACATAATGGCAGGAGCATTTCATCGGCATCGTCGCCCACATAAAACCGCCAGATACCCTGTTCTTCAAGCAGTGCCAGCACCGCTGCACCGGGTACCAATGGTTGTACGGCTGCATTGGCCTCGGTCAGAATCGCCCCGATCTGCGACTGACTGCTGAGGGCGCGGCTCGTCTGATAGAGATGCAGCAGGCGTTCGGTCATCTGGTTAAAAGAGCGTGCCAGCAGGCCCAGTTCGTCATTGCTCATAATCGGGCTGCGGCGGCGCAGTTCACCACTGGAGACAGCACGGGCGGTTGCGACCAGCGTTTCGAGCGGATGCGTAATGCGACGCGAGATGAACAGCCCCATCGCCACCACCGCCACGATCAGCACGATCGCCAGCAGAATCAGCGGCAGGCGCTGGATAGCCCAGGTGTCAACAATAAAGCTGCGGGGCAAGGCGACTGCAAAGTAGCCATTCATTGTGCGCCGCACTTGCAACGAGCTATAGGCAAACTGATAGTCACGTCCGTTGATCTCGATCACGCTTTGTACGTGGAGCGGATCGGTGGCGGCGCGTTGCATAACGAGTTGTTCCAGTGCAACCACGGGAATGGCAGGGACAATCGCATCACCAGCAATAATCTGGGTAGTAGCGACTGCATAGCCAGCGCCGTCATAAAAGGTGGTGATGCTAGCCTGGCTGCGGGTCTGTAATGTTTGCAGCAATTGATCTAGCGGCCAGCCAACCATGATCCCGCCCACCAGTTCACCTTCGTGGCGCACCGGGGCCGCGGTATACAAAAAATCGTCGCGGAACGCCGAAAATTTATCACCAAACGCATCACTGCTGGCACTGACGATCTGCTGCACTATCCACCACTGCGGCAGGTCAGGCACGGGTATGCTATCCGGTGGGGCATCAACGCTGGCGGTGGGCGCACGTTGCCAGCTCAGAATCGGGTTGCCCGCCAGGTCAAATGCAACGAGGCGGTAGAGATTGGCGTTGGCCCAGTGTGGCCGCAACAGCGATGCCAACTGCTGGTCGTTACCCATTGCAAACGCTTCGGCTACACCCTCGGTAAAAGCCATCGCCCGTAGTTGTTCGATCTGTTGATCTTCAACAGCTACCAGACCGTCACTGGTCACTTGTCCAGCCTCAATCAACCGATTGTCCATCCGATCCTGGAGGGCACCGGTGGTAAACCGCACGGCCACAAACGTGGTTGCCACCGTGAGGCATAAAGCCAGCACCAGATAGGGCAGGATGATCTTGTTGCTGATGCGTGTTGAGAAATAACGCAAGGCTATCTGTAGAAACATACTATTTGCCGTTAGTGAGCTACATTGATTTCATGTACAAAAATTAGCTATCAATCACATAAGCTATGCGGTCGCTTGTCGTTACCGTCTTTGTCGCCTTCAGCAAAGCCGTACCTGGTCTGTTTTCCCCGCCCCTCAAATTTTGGCCATGGGCGAAAACTTGAGGGGAAACAGCGTTTCTGCCTCGCTGTCCCAGGCGCAAACAGTTGGCGGATGACCCACCGCGTAACTCCTATCAATCAGTGGATCACGGCAAGAATTCTATCGGCATGACAAAGCTCGTCATGTGCCGTTCTAACGCTTCTTGCGCAGGCCAACAGCAACGTAGGGAGCACATATAGCGTCCTCTTCCAATTATGAACGGGAAATCCAGGCTTGAACCTGGATGGCGTGTTCTCCGGCGAAAGCCTGGCCTCCGGTCTTTACAACTCATTTTAGGATTGCTATAGGCTCACTTTAGCAGGGCTTACGCCGTCGCTTGAACCCAACGTTCCTTCGACAACGCTCAGAGCTTGCCCTGAGCGCAGTCGAACGGGACAAGCTTTTTCGTCGGAGTTTACCCCTTCGACAACGCTCAGAACTTGCCCTGAGCGCAGTCGAAGGGGGCAGCGGGGAAAAAACTCTTTTTTTCTCTCCCCCTTTTCGCCGAAGGCGAAAAGGGGGAGAGAAAAACAAGAAAGTACCGCGCTGCCGCAAGCGAAAAGGCGCAGTGACCAGATCACTGCGTACGTCCTGTTTAGATAATTTTATGACAGGAACATTGTCTGAAAACATTATGACACTGGTTAGAAAGACGCTATACCAGAGCGATCTCATCATTCCTGTTCATAAAGAGGGTAACATGCTAACGAGGGACAATCCAGAGGATAAATGGTCACATCTTGCCGCCACTAATGGTACTGCTGCATACTGAGTAGCTACGTCCTGGTACCGTTCGTGGGTTGAAGCGTTCGAACGTTTGAGCGTTGAAGCGTTCGAGCGTTCGAGCAGTGTCAGCAACCATATCTGAATGACAGAACACACGCGGTGGCTTAAAGTCCAGGCCTGCGTGCCCTGCGGCAGCGATGTATGACTCTGCCGCAGGTGGAACCCTTTCATAATGAACGACTGTGTACTTCGTGTGAATGGAATGAGAGGATGGCCCTGGTATCTAGTGTGTGGGTTCTCCCAACCGTGAACAGGTACACGTTTTTTTCGGGTAACCGCATACCTGGTATGAATGATTATGAGTCGGAAATCACCTGGAAGACCCAGGGCACAAAACGGTCATGGATTATTCGGCAAAAGGAATGAGTGTGCCCAGGTTGGCGGCTACTGCTCGTTCATAGATCGTTGCCGCCAGTGCAATGTCCCAGAGCGCAATGCCTTGCGACTCGAACAGCGTAATATCTTCCGGGCGCTGCCGTCCGGTTGTCAAACCGGCGACCACGTCGGCCAGAAGCCGGACACGCGCCCAGGAGAGGGCATTGCGTTCGTAGGCCCGGATCAGATCACCACTTTCGATGCGTGCGCCTTCCAGATCATCGGTAAAAATCAAATCCGCCCGCCGAACAGTCGTCCGATCCAACTCGGCGCGAATCGCAGCATTGGAGCCAGCACCGTTAATATGCACACCGGGACTCAAGTCATTGCCATCAAAGACCGGATCGATGGCGGTAGTGGCAGTAGTGACAATATCGGCCCCTTCCAGTGCCTCACGCGGGGTAGGTGCGGGATGTATTGGTATGTTCAGACGTTGAGCCATCGTCTGGGCAAAAGTCTCGCGCCGCTCTGGAGTGCGACCATAGACACGCACCTCTCGCAGGGCGCAAACCGCGGCGATCGCCTCCAGTTGCGTCTCGGCCTGGAAGCCGGTGCCGAATAGTGCGAGTACCCCGGCATCGCTCCGGGCCAGGTATTTCGTTGCCACACCACTGGCCGCGCCAGTGCGAAGCTGGCCTAGATAGTCGGCCTCGATCATTGATAGCAGCGCACCCGACTGGCTATCATAGAGGTTGACAATGAAGCGAACCCTTGACCGTGTGGCAGTATAGGCTTTGAACCCCCAGTACCCGCGGCTGACCAGTGCCCCGGCCATGATATGCAAAGTACCTGCGGGTTGGCGCACCCGGCGGCGTGGCTCGTTGATACCAGTACCATGAGCTTGCTCCACAAACGCTGTTTCAACCGCTTCCAGTGCTTCGGGCATGCCCACTAGCGAGCGGGTATCCTCTTCGCGCAGTACACGCACGGCCATACTTATCCTCCTGCGGCTATGACAAGCTGAAACCTGAATGGGTCTCATCATACCATACTATGGCGTTGAAACGTTGAAACGTTGGAACGTTGGAACGTTGGAACGTTGGAACGTTGGAACGCATCCGCATGGTGCGCGAACTGGTGACGCGGGTGCGACGTAGCGCATCCCTTTGGGGCGTGTGCGGGCGGCGCGGATGCGGCGCGAGATGCTGTTGGATTTTGGCAATAGTTAAGTTATAATGAAAACGGAAGGATTATGCAGTACACAAGGTACTGCAAGTTAAGAGCTAATCTGAAAAAATGTTCATCGGGAGCGCCGGGTCGTACATCGCAATGTTCATTAACAAAGGGTATACTAGGTACGATAAGTACACAATGGCAACCGAACGCACAGTCGTACCCCTGTACCTTGCCCCGTGGTTGAACCATACGGTTGGTGTACGTACCACGTGATGGGGATGTTCAAGTTATAAGTGCTATACTAGCAAGGAGTAATACATATGGCGAAGATACTTGTTGTTGATGATAACACTGTCAGCCAGCGTTTGTTGAGCTTTATTCTGCAGCAAGGCAATCATGCTGTTGTGACGGCAATCAATGGTGTGCAGGCCATGGAGCAACTAAACGAAGCGGGTGTTGATTTAGTCCTGACCGACCTGATGATGCCCAAAATGGATGGTCTGACATTGCTCGAACATCTGCGGGCCGATGAGCGCTATAAAGATCTGCCGGTCATTGCGCTCACCGCCAGCGTCAAAGAGCAGCACTATTCCCGCGCCCGGGCGGCCGGGGTGAACGCTTTGTTAACTAAGCCCATCGAGTCTGAAGTCATTATTGATACAGTGAATCGTCTGGTGACACAGAAGCACGCTCTTAGTGTATAAAGAATGAGCGAAGGTTATAGATGTCGACTTCATCGTGGTTCATTCTCGTAATTGGAGATGAAACAGCAGTCGAAAAAATACAATGAAGTGTTACTTCCACACTGTTTTTTAAGTGGAGTAGATAAACAATGAACAGGCAACCATCAAAAGTAAGCATTGGTTTGCCCGTATATAACGGCGAGCAGTACCTCGTAAAAGCGCTCGACTCGCTTCTGGCTCAGACATTTACCGACTTTGAAATTATTATCTCTGACAACGCCTCCACGGATCGCACGTCAGAGATCTGTGCTGCATATCGTGAGCGAGACCCACGGATTCGCTATTATCGCAATGAGCAGAATATCGGTGCGGCCCCAAACTTCAACCGCACATTTGAACTGGCTACTGGCACGTACTTCAAATGGGCTGCCGCTGATGATATGCTGGCTCCGACTTTTTTGGAAAAGTGTGTTGCGGTACTGGATGCAGATACGTCCGTGGTAGTAGCTTATCCCTGGACGCAGTATATTGATCAGCATGGAAAGAATCTGGCAGTTTCTCCGCATAATGGCAAGCATCGTGCCGACTCGTCACAGGTAGCAGCACGCTTTCATGATCTGATTAACTATGACCACTACTGTCATCAAGTCTTTGGCTTGATCCGCGTCAGCGCCTTGCGCAATACGGGTTTGATCGGTGGCTATAGCGAGGGTGATCGCTTGCTCCTGGCCGAGTTGGGATTGATGGGTCGCTTTTGTGAGATCCCAGAGTATTTATTTTTGAATCGATCGCATCCCGATCAATCATCAGTCAGACTGGGTCAAAAGCGCAATCGACTGGCGTATACCGCCTGGTTTAATCCTGCCAACGCTGGGAGAATCCAGTTGCCGACCTGGCAGCTCTATCGGGGCTATTTCAAAGCCGTTCAGCGTGCTGATTTAAACTGGTCTGAAAGGTTCCAATCTTATCTTTGTCTGGTATGGTGGCTCTTGCGTTATAGCCAGTTGAAAAAGATGCTGAAAGATGTCATTATCGTTCTACCTTTGATTTTGCACCGTACGATGCACAGTCTCGAAGCATGTGTGAGACACGAACGTCTTAGCTCATAGAGCCATCTTATCCCATCTATCAACTGTAGTCCAGGCTCAAGCCTGAACGCCGGTTTTTCACCAATCCTATAGAATTGCTCTCTTTCAAAGTTCCCTGTGATTTCTGTACTGTACAATTGTAACTGTTCAGGTGGGGTGGTTGGAAGGAACACGACCCCGGCCGGAGGTTCTTTTTCAGCGCGTTGTGGCGGCAAAGCCACCACAACGCGCCGAAACGAGGGTTGCGCGCGAGCCTGTACCCCCCGCAACCCCGCTGGCGAACGTTTCCCTGAAGGTTCCGTACAATTATGTTGATCGGATAAGCAACAGGCTCATCCGATCAACATAAAATGTTGGTAAAAAAGCTGGATCGTCATTCTTAATGTAGATGCCCGTGATATATCTATAATCCGGGTCAAACTCACGTTCATCGAGCCAGAGTACCACTTCAACCCACGTATCAGGCGGAATAGTGCGGTTAATATCCAGGAAGTACAGCCGCGTCTCAGAAAAGAGCGGAAATTCATCGGTGATTGCGCTATCTGGAATGCCCGCTGCTTGCTGAACCGAGGTATCGCCAGCAACCCAGTAAGGATAAGCGTTGCTGCCCACAACCGTTATTGCCAGGTCACCGGGGTCAACTGCGTTTGCACCACCACTCAACCAGAAACTGACCCCCAGAATTTCGTTGCGGTTATACACTGTCTGCGCATCCTCGCGCACAGTGAGAAAAAACTGTCCATACCTCCTCTGTGGCGCAACTGCTATGGCAACCCGTCCACTATATACATATGTTTCTGACGCAAGATCATATGCTACGCCTTGACTCTGTTCTGCATTCCAATCTGGATGGAGATGATCGTCATAGATCGGAATAGATGCTATTTGTTCATCAGGTGCAGCAGGAGGGGAAGTCGGAGGCAGTGGGGCAGTGAGGGCGGGCGGTGTGCTGGTGGGTGGCAGCAGGGCAGCAGGGGCGGGCGGCGTGCTGGTGGGTGGCAGCGGGGCAGCAGGGGCAGGTGTACTGACAATCTCCGGTACAGTGTCAGTATGGACAATCAGCGGCAGGAAAATGGCAAATTGTTCTCGCGCCGGGTCGGAAGCTACAGCAGAGGAACGAGCATCAGGATTATCTATGTCGTTCTCACGTGATGTCGGTGTGTCCAACAAAAGAGGTGGCAGTATGGCTGTACTTGTTATGTCTGGATTGATCGCTGGTGGTAATTCAGTCACCTGTGGGATTTCTGGTGATTGACTGGGCAGAGGCGTGGGCCATTCTGCAAACAAGCTGCCAGTGGTTGGGGCAGGTAGTGCATGACTGTTCTGGTCGTTGGTACACCCGGATAGTAGGCACACTGGTAGTAACAGGCCGATCATACACCCTGGCGCTGTCTTCCAGAATTCTGGTTGTATATACCTATCTATTCTCATTTGATTATTCCATGTAATACGAATTTGAATTCGTCCTTCCGTATTTTTCTCGACCCCTGCCCCCCGTTCGGAGAGGGAGGCACGGGTGGAACCCCCATGCGCATCAACGTAAGAGCAGCCGCCTTTACAACCTGTTGCTGTTCTGGCAAAAAAGGCCAGCGAAGCTGGCCTTTTTTGCCAGAACAAGAGAGATTTTTGGGGGCCTGTAGGCCCCAAATCTCCAACCGGAGGCTTATGTTGATGCGCATAGGGGCAGGGGTGGAACCCCCATGCGCATCAACGTAAGAGCAGCCGCTCTTACGTTGATGCGCGATTCTTGGGAGCCGTAGGCCCCCAAACCCCCGGCCGGAGGCTTACGTTGATGCGTATGGGCGGGCCGTGCGGGAACCCCTTCCCGTTGTCAGGACGGACATGGTGGGGTATCTGCGGCCGCGGGGACGGGACGCACTTCAAGTTTCCCCTTTTCGCCTTTGGCGAAAGGGGGCACCAGAAAAGAGCAAAAGAACTGTGCTGCCGCAGGCCCCCCCCCTTGCGGGGGGAGAATGGGGTGGGAACGACCGCGTGCCGCGTAGGCATAATCAGAACATACGGTATAATCATAACCATAAGAAACGTGAATGGTATACTCACGACAAGCCATATTGCGCTTACTGTGCTATGCATCGCTCTTGTGTTGCAGCTAGAAGGGTAGCAACGATCCGCAGCGCATTGTGGCGAGCATCGAAAAACCTTTCTGCACGCTGACGCGCTGCCTGACCCATGCGCAGGCGCAGATCGGCGTCGGCGGCCAGCAGACGTAACCGTGCTGTGAGTGTGTCAACATCACCGGGTGGGATCAGAAAGCCTGTCTCGCCATCAATCACAATATCCGTCAGGCCACCGACTGCTGTCACAATTGCTGGTAGCCCGGCCGCGCTGGCTTCCGCAGCGGCAATGCCAAAGGCCTCGCCCTCGGTTGGTAGCACAAAGACATCCGCCGTCCGAAATAGTTCCAATAGTTCCGGTGAATTTGGTTGTAAATGATGATAGCTGCGTATACCTGTAATTTGCGGTGTTTGCGAACGTGTTACCAACACCAGTTCTGCCGTACCTGCTGGCAACTGTTGAAAAGCCTGAATTAAAAGATGACCACCTTTACGATGAAGATCGCCACCAACAAAGAGGATGTGCAACCGGTCATTTGCTGATCGGGGCTGCATCGTCCAGTATGTCAGGTCAACCCCAGGTGGAATGACCTCGATCCGTTCAGGAGCAACACCATAATCAATTATCAATGATTGGCGTGCCCAGGTTGACCAGGGTAGTAAGCGGGTTGCGCCACGGAGCAATGCGACATTCACCTGGTGTTTGAATATTTTCAACAACCCCGGTCGATCAGGACGATGGCCGTATTGTTTGCTCATCTGGTCGTACTGGATCGGAGTCACATCGGTACTAATCACATACGGTTGTCGTCGCGTCAGATTTCCGCCCAGAACGGCAGGAACTTGCGTATTAAAAAAGGCGACATCGCCGGGCGATTGAGCCAGACCGGCCCGTACCTGGCTACGTCCACAGAGGGTGCCACGGATATGGGCCGGTATTAGTGGAACGCGCTCCCAGAAACCATTCGGGTTCGTATACGTCACCGGAATCCATGTGGCCTGAATGTCATGTGACTCGTCAACAAAGCTTTGTAAATTGCGATAGTAGGTCAGGTGGCCGAGGTGTTGTTCCATCACGAACGTTGCCCGTATCATAACAGTTTCTCTTTACAGGTTTTGAGGGTTACAAGTGTATTGGTCGTCCCTGGGTATCTGCACTGGTACGGAGATACGCGGTGGGATCAACAAGATACATGGTACACGATTTTAATTAAGACTGGCGCCGTCGTCCATCACCGCATGGGTTTCGCCTGCGGCAGAGCGGTACGTTGCCTGTTTTTTGCCCCAAATTTTCGCTGTAGGCGAAAATTTGGGGCAAAAAAAGCGTTTCTTCCATGCTGCCCCATTCAGCTTCGCTCAGAGACTGCCCCGTTCGACTGCGCTCAGGGCAAGCTCTGAGCGTCGTCGAACGGGGTAAACTCCGGCGAAAAAGCTTGTCCCGTTCGACTGCGCTCAGGGCAAGCTCTGAGCGTCGTCGAAGGAACGTTGGCTTCCAGTAACTGCGTGAGTCCTGTTTAATGTACGATCTGGCGCAATGCATGCAAAAAACGGTCGCGTCCACCGAGTTCGTCGGCCACCCCTTGATAGTAGCGCAGGTTAAACAGGCCGCTATACGCCATTTGCGTCAGCCGCGAGATACCGAGCATCTGCGCCAGATCGGCGAGTTGCTTGAGGCCCATATGGATCACTCGGCTCAGGGCATAGCGATCGATCCCCAGATACACCATCTGGCGAATCAACCGATGGCGAGTGTAAAACTCTTTCCAGATAGTGGGGAGCAACCAGTCCTGTTGTTTGTCGCGTGCAAAGATGACATCGTTACGCCCATAGGCATAAGGAATATCTATCCATGAGCGAAAGCTACGTTCAGCATAGTGATAGCCAATGGCGTTGGGATTGAAGACAAACCGCAGCCCATACCGTGCCAGGCGATAGGCCAGTTCGACATCTTCGGCACGGCGAAACGTCGGGTCAAATCCGCCAGCGGCAAGCAAGAAACGCCGGGCCAGTGACGTATTGCCGGTATAAAATTGGCGGGCTGTGGGTTGCCAGCGACCAGCCAGCATATCAGCATACTGTTTAACCAGCATTGCCTGTTCCCACTGTACCCAGGGTACCATGGTGAAATCAGGTGGCGTGAGCATTGGCCCCAGGACAACAATATCATCGGTGCTGGTAGTATGTGTGCCGATATGTTCCGCGATCAATGCGGGGGTCGGTACAACATCATCATCAAGGAACAGAACAAACTCGCCAGTGGCGTGCTGTATGCCATGATTGCGTGTGGCAGCAACACCCTGGTTTGCCTGGATAACCGGGATAATCGGCAGAGATGTCTGTGGTGTTTCCAGGTAAGCATTCGTTCCATCGGTCGAACCATCGGAAACGACAATGATCTCACATTGCGCCAGAGGATATGTCTGTTGTTGCAAACCGTCAAGGACGCGCTGCAACCGTTCGAGCCGATTGTAGGTCGGAATGATAACACTGACCTTCGGTATCGTCACGGGCGTGGTGCTTGCCGTCACGTGGGTGGTATCGATTCGCGTTCGGGTCTGTTCGTTCATCGCTTGCCTTCCGCAATGGCGGTGTAGTATTGGAGATAGCGTTGAGCCGAACCGTCGAATGAGAGTTCGTGTTGCACATATGTCCGTGGCTGATAGGTATCCAGGTTGGCCCAGAAGTGCGCAAATGTGTCGGGAAAGGCGGCAAAATCCCGAAAGCGCTCGCCACATGCGGCGGAAAAGTATGGTACAGAAGATGCCGGTACCGGGTTGGGATCATATTTCTCGCGGTCAGGATCAAGCCAGAAGCCATTCTCCCAGGCCAGGATAGGCACATTCGAAGCCAGTGCTTCTTGATAAGCCAGACCCTGTGTTTCGTGTTCACACAAAAAGATCATGCTGCGCGAGCGTTGTAAGAGTGCTTTGTAGGTATCGTGATCATAGTGGCGATAGCGAATCGTGGTATACCGCAGGCCACGCTCTTGTAGCATCTGCAGGATTGGATTCAACAGGGCCGGTTCGTAATGCTCGCGGTTCCAGCGAATTTTATCGTACACCAGCACATCGATATCTTTGGGATGCGAACGTGTATCCGGCCACTGGTGCGTATCGATACCGGCATACCATAACACGCATCGATCACCATAGACCGGCGCAAACATTGCCCGCATCCAATCACAGGTAACGAGATAGAGCTTATAGCGTGGATCGTGTAACAGATTCGGAGCCTGTCGGGGATGATCGAACAGGCTGGGGCCGAGCAGCGCCGGGTTGGGCAAATTCCATCCATGCAACAGATGCGGATAGCCCACCAGTCCAACCGGATAGTCGGGGTGTTTCCGTGCAAGCGTATAGTTATTCAGTTGCACATCATAGCCCGCCTGGCGTAAGGCTTTCACCAGGAGTTGATACCAGACAAAGAACCCGCTCACCTTCTGTTTTTTGCTGATGGCCTGATACACTGGCCGCACAATCCGCTTTACATAACGATCATGCTTAAAAAACGTATCCTTTTCAAAGTCCTGATAAAAAAGTAAGATGACCCTATCGCGTGCCAGATTCATGCCGCTTGATCCTTTCGGGACGCAATGTGTATATCACGACTGGCTATTTCACTGAATAATGCAGCAATCTGCTTCCCGTAGATTTTGTCAGTATAGTAGGTCTCTACGTGTTTCCGACCCTTGACTCCCATCATCTGCGCACGTTCCGGGTCGTTAATTACCGTTAACAAGGCTCGGGCCAGGGCATGATAATCACGCGGCTCAATCAAGATGCCCATCTCCCCGTCTACCAGAAACTCGGGTACGCCACCAGCGCGTGTTGCTACTACCGGCTTGCCCATCGCCATTGCTTCCAGTGCAACCAGGCCAAACGGCTCTTCGTGACTGGGCATCGTGGACACGGTAGCACTGGCAAATACTGCGGGCAGATCGCTACGATGTCCGATCAGCTTGACACGGTGCCCAACGTTCAGTTCAGCGATCAGATTTTCGAGAGTTCCGAGAAATCCCTCCACATTCTCGCCGCCGGCCAGCAGAAAGTACGTATCAGGGCGTTCTTTGAGTACCAGCGCAGCAGCACGGATCAGGTCATCCTGGCCCTTAAACGGTGAGAGGCGTCCTGCCAGGACTACAACCGGCGCATCGGCGGGAATGTTCCATTCCCTGCGAATGCTGGCACCAGATATGGTCGGGTCATAGCGCTCAAACGTGATCGCGTTGGGAATGGTGACTAATCTGGTGGGATCAGCAACATACGGGAGAAAGGCTCGACGCATAGCTTCACTGCTCACGGTTATTTTGTGGGCATGTTTGATCACGCGCTGGTGCAACCGACTGTTTGCCAGGTAGTGTGTAATCTGAGCATTTAAGACCAGAGGACGACCGGTTAACAGCGATACGACATAGGTGATGGTCATTCCAACCGTGCGATCAACCGTGTAAAGCACGTCGATCTTTTCGCGTTGTACCAGCGTAGTGACACGCGGCACGGTCAGCAGTGCTTCTGCGGCGCGGAGTGGTTTACCCAGGCGTGTCGGTGGATGTAACTCGCTGCCCCCCACTTCCATTGGGATTATCGTCGCATGCGGCAAATCACGTAAAAATTCATATACCTTGCCACGCGGGGCTGAGACGGCATAGATGTGAAAATGTGCTGGTTCCAGGTAGGGTAATCCCAGCAACAGCATGGCAATATCACCGCCTATGTACCCGGCTGCGTTAACGATTAAGATTTTTGTTTGTGACACAGGCCTGCTCCTATTCTGCATATGCCATCATGCAAAAAGACGCTCGATGCGCCGGGTAGCGCGCACCTGCGCCCAGTTGAGTAGATTGTATGGCCGGCTGGGCACTGTCCGTATTGGTACCGGGACAGCCTGCGGGTTAATCGTCTGGGCATGGGTGCGGAATTCATCGATGCGATGGCGTACCAGCGAGACAAAATGTCCGCCTACCAGATCTTTCGTGAATTTAGAACTGGTCTGGAGTACCGGTATCTGGCGTGCATCCCACATCCGCGCCCCGATACGTACCCCAAGTGCTGACCAGCAGGTTTGTTCTTGCCACCAGCCCCGATGCCCGGTATAGGTAAACCGTGGTTCGTTATCGATCAACAGATGTTCGATAAAATCCAGATCATAGGCGGTCTTCTGAAGAAAAACCAGCCCGGCATTGACCCGACTGAGCAGCTTTAAATCACCCAGTTGCCAGGGCTTGAGCGAATAGGAATCCTGGTAATCGTGCATGAAAATGATCGATGTCTGGTTGTCCGGGAGTTGAAACAGGCGCGAGAAAGGTCGAAAGAAGAGAATATCCGTATCACAATAGGCCATATTGCCCTGCCCCAGCAAGACCACATCGAACAGTTTCAGCCCCAATACCGATGCACACCGAAAATTAGTACAGTAGGGATAGTTACGTAACAATGACGCCAGTAATTCATCGGCCTCGGCCCGTGAGATGATGGTGACGCCGGGCAGCCCTTGCTGTAGTTTTGCAACATCCTCCGGAGTTAATGACCCATCATCGTGTAAAACAGAACGCAGTGGCTCCTGTGAGAAGGTATGGAGGGAGCTTAAACACATAAGCGCCATATCAACATCACGATGGCAGATCAAACTATGCACTTCTTGAACAGGGGGACTGGCCTGCATATGAGACTCCTTCACGGTTTTTCGGCTATGCACGGGTTCTTGCGATGTTCATCATCTCCTACACGCTTGTCATTCTAATGAATACGACCGCATAGGAGATCAATATTTTGTAAGGTTACTCGTAACCGTTCAGGTGGGGTGGTCAGGAGGGGCAACGCCCCTCCTGAAGTCTCTTCGGTTTTGCGGGGACTGCAGGCCCCCGCATCCCCGCCGGCGCAGGTACCACCTGAACGGTTACGGTTACTCAGTACTCAATGACCAGATCGCAATATCGCGTACATGCCAGCTATGCCCCAGGTTTTCGCCCCGGATCTGCACCGAGGTGATACCGGCTGGTACAGGTGTCCAGTATGACTTGAAGTGATACCCTTCTGGCCGTTGCTGCACCTGAAGTTGCGCGGCTTCCCATGTACGGCCACCATCGAAACTGACCTGCAGGTTCGTCGCTGCGGCGGCAAAGCGCAGGTGTGCATTGGCCGGAGCCGGGGCCGGAAAATGCACGTCAGGACTGGTGGTTGCATCGACAAAGCGTTGATCGGCATGGAGCATGGTGAAGGGACGGGAGGGATGCATGCTGACATTATCCCAATGCCAGGTGTTCGGATGGCATTCGTCAAAGGGGCATTCTTTGCGTGGTGTATAGGAATGATGCCCAAACTGCACAATCCCCTGACTCCAATCCAGTTCGGGAATGGTGTTGTCAATCCACCAGAAATTATAGTCGGGCATGCCAAATTTGAGATGCGTACGCGAAATACGCAACTCAAAGGTATCACGCCGCTGGGCGCTGGGGGTCAAAAAGTCTTGATAGCCGCGCCACCAGTTCTCGCCATCAACTGCTGTTACCTCAAAGTTGCGTACCACTGATCCGCGAAAGACGGTACCGTCGTTATGGTGCCCCATCACGATGTGAATGGCATGCCGCGGTTCACCGCTCAGATCCGGCATCCACAGTTGTAACGGTAATTGCAAATGATCCTGATAGGGCGTAATCCAGAAGCTCACCCAATCGCGGCCAGATGTGCGTTCAGTTGACAGATCAAAGCGAATAACCGCTTCCCCATCGGAGAAGTCTACCATATGATCGGGTGTAAGATAAATAACGCCATATCCCGTGGCATTGATGGCGGTCATCATGTGATTACGACAAATAAAAACAGCATCCTCATAGGCGCTGATCGGATGGCTGGCAGGCGGTGGCGCGCAATCACTCCCATGGGCGGCCTGCATCGGTTCCAGCGTTTTCCAGGTATCACCATCGCGGGAATGAATCGTGATGTCCCAATTATCTGGCCGCCATGGCTGGGGTTGCGCGGGATTGCCATCAAATGTTTCCAGAAAAGACGGCGTTCTGCCATCAGTATCAGGGGCGTAATCGGAGTCGGGATCGGGATCGATATCGATATCAGGATCAGGAGCAGGATCGGGGACGGGGTTAGAGGCCGCATGCTGTCCCTGCATAATAAGTGCGAGGAAAATCTTGTTGTCTGACCGGGTGCCTTGTGCTGGCAGATGATGGGTAGCTAACAGACGGGCAAGCGAGATCTGGACCAAAAAGGTGAACAACAGGATGCTTACCAGTATAACTGGTTGCTTGATTTTATGAATCATAGAATATGGATACTCCTGGATTATCAACACGACGTAGTGAGCTAAGAAATCAGACCTGATCACTGCTGGTTTTTCGTGTACATCCTGGCCCTGCGCACGTTTGCTTACGCGGGACATCTGCGGATTGATTATTTTAGGACGTACGCGGTCGTCCATCACCCGATGGGTTTCGCCTGCGTCCGGGCGGTACGTTTCCTGTTTTTTGCTCGACATTTTCGTCTACGGCGAAAATGTCGAGCAAAAAAAGCGGTTCTTCCACGCTGCCCCCTTCGGCTTCGCTCAGAGCTTGCCCCGTTCGACTGCGCTCAGGGCAAGCTCTGAGCGCAGTCGAAGGGGGTACTCCGGCGAAAAAGCTTGTCCCGTTCGACTGCGCTCAGGGCAAGCTCTGAGCGTCGTCGAAGGAACGGGAGCTTCAAGCAACCACGTACGTCCTGATTTATGCATCGAACGTTTTAATTGCACGAGCGGGCACACCGGCCACTAATGTATGCGGTGGTACATCACGGTTGACCACACTCCCGGCCGCAACAATTGCCCCTGCTCCGATGGTAACGCCGGGGAGAATGGTCGAGCGTGAACACAACCAGGTACCGGCACCGATGGTCACCGGTAGCCGTTGGGGTGGCCCGACGCGACGCTCTGCGCTCCCAATGTCATGCGTCGTCGTCAGTATCATCGTTTCGTGGCCCAATCCAACGCGATCACCAATAGTAATGGCGGCCCCCAGTTCCAGCACACAACCAATATTGATCCAACATTCGCGGCCAAATGAGAGACGTTGTGTAATATCACCAGTACCGGTAATCGTAGGCATACCCCAGATGACAGTGCCATGACCGACATTGAATCCCGCCATGCGTAGCGCATAGGCACGCAGGCGACTGCCAGCATATAGTGGTAATGGCGTAAGCAACAACTGCATCAGTAAAAGACGCGGATGAAATCCTTGTAGTTCTTCACGGGCTACTCGTTCTAGATGCCAGGGCGTGAACTGGCGCTGACCATTTGCATGCACCGTGTATTGCCGTTGATGTATTCTTCTCGTCACAGGCAGCCTCATTTCTATAACCGTTCAGGTGGGTTGGTTTGGAGGGGCGTTGCCCCTCCTGGTGTCTCTTCGTTTCGGCCCGTTGTGGCGGCGAAGCCGACACAACGGGCCGAAAAAGGGTTTCGCGGGGGCCTGCGGCCCCCGCAACCCCCGCTGGCGAACGTTCCCCTGAACGGTTACTCATTTCTTACTCCAATGCAGCATTTACAATGGACGTAAGCCAGGTACAGGCAGCGGGTCAGGTTGCCATGGCCAGCGCTTCGGTGGTGCCTCCACCGGTTGAGCCACGATCCGCTCCAGGCTGTTGATCAGGCCCATCGACATTCCCACATAAATCATGCTTTGTGGCTCCCAGGCCATATCAACATAGGCAAAGATGAAATGCATGATAATGTATAACACGGCTGTCAAGGCAATAGCACTCAAATCACCACCAGGCATACGCGCCAGAACCCGAAAGCCTTTAATAATCGATAAACCCACCATAAACAGCAGCGCCAGGAAGCCACCAATTCCGGTTTTGATCCAGATCCACAAGATCGAGTTATGCGGAATATACTCCCACCAATCAAAAAAGCTAATATCGGCCATCGGCGCAATAATATGGAATTTTTGTCCAAACCCTACTCCTGTAAGCGGGGACATTCTAATGGTAAAGAAAATATTGATATTTTCAAGTATCCGATAGAGATTCGAGGATTGATCCCGTTCACTGCTGGCATCCTCAGCTACTACGGACTTAATCGCACGGGCCGGCATTCCAATGACACCAGAACTGTTCCAGAAGGCACCGATATAGAGCGTACCGACTACAGCGGCAACAGGAGCAATCAAGAAGAAGGCCTTGCGATTGTGCCAGTATAGAACCGCGAATATAAACACCAGGGCAATCGCCAGGGTCACAAAAGCAGCGCGACGCTGATTAGCAAAGAAGCTGAGTAAGACAAAAGGCATCATTACCGGCAAAATGAGGCGACGAGCGTATGATGCCCTGAACATCCAACTGCCAATCACCATGATAAAAAACGTGTTGGCATGTACCGAAGAGGGATGCCCGGCGATCCGATCTACGGTACTCAAATCAAACTTCAGCACAGTTGCTACAAACCAGGAACCGACGAACCCGTTGATAAAAATGGCGATCATCACCAACCACAGCAGAATACTCACCTGCCGACGCGTCTCGATCAAATTGCTCGTCAATATAAGCATCAGGGGCAGATAGTAGATCGCCCGCGATTCCCACAGGCCAATGTTCACGTTTCCCCCGCGCCCCAGTCCATAGACCAGGCCAAAAGTAATAAAAGCAATAAAGAGCAGCGTAGGCCAGAACAGGAGGCCAGTATAGAATGATTTGAGTTTGCGCTGGACAATCGCTCTGCCCAGCCAGGATACATACGTCAGGACGAGAAACGACTCCAGTGGGCTAAAGATGATCGCGTTGCTGAGAAACAACAGCGACTCACCACTCGAAAAGTTCTTGATAAACGGATACCAATAGACTAGCGCCGAATCAGCGGCCATACCCAGGCCCATGATAAGATACACCCCATAGCGTGGGTGATAGAAAATGAGGGTAACGCCAGCAATGTACCCAAACCAGCCGAATAGCGCCGGATTGGGGCCGCTACGCGCCATCGAGAGGCCCATCAAGGTTGTGATGCCAATCAGACACGCAAACCAGAGCCACCATCTGATGGTCGCCCGCCGTACCTGATCGGTGACGGTGATGATGTTTGAGCGAGGAGTAAAGCTTGTAATCATCTTGTGACTATTGTGTTTGTACGTCTTATTCCGTTGATCATCGAGCAATCTTACATCAATTGTGAAGACCTGGCGTCCCGGCTTGAGCCTGGACGGTTGTGAAGACCTGGTGTTCCGGCTTGAGCCTGGACGGAGCGAGACTCAGGCTCAAGCCGGAACGCCTTTCTTGCTCCACATCTTCGCCGTAGGCGAAAATGTGGAGCAAGAAACAGGAAACGTACCGCTCTGCCACGGGCGAAACCCATGGATGGCGTGATGGACGACTGCATCAGTCCTACGATAGAGATGTGCTGTAGTATGGCCGTTTTTCGTATCAAATCTGGTTAAACACAAAGTAGCCAATACAGACCAGGACACACAACGCAGCCAGCATCCAGAGCGTAAACGTCAAATCTTTTTTGCGCAATATCACGGCGATGATGGCGCACAAAAATATATAACCGAGAAAGACCTTCATACACCTCTCGTTCACCTCAGTCTTCAGGTAAAAAAGCGCGTACCCATTTGGGAGTATGAATGTAGGTTTTGTTCAGCACCACCCCCAGTATAGGTAAATGTTTTATTTCGTCCAACCCCATTTTCACATCATTGATTGGTGTAATTCCCTGCTGCACCACCAGGCAACAGGCGTTCGCAAGTGAAGCCAGCGCAATGGCATCACTGGTCAACATAATGGCTGGAACATCCAGAATAAGATGATCAAAACGTTGATCGAGTTCCTCGATGCAGTTCTTCAGCGTATCACTACGGGCGATTAACGGGCGCTGGCTCATTGGCATATCGCCGGCTGGTAGCAGGCTGAGATTCGGGCGATCGGTCTGGATCAAGACCTCATCAAGCGTTGCTCCATGCAATAACACCCCGGCCAGACCGGGATTACCTCTCATCATATCGTCCATATCAGCTTGATTTGCCGTACGCCGGGAGGCCTGTTTCGCTCCTCGCTTTTTCGTCGAAGTAGACAGATGATCGTGCATGCCAGGGTTATACCAGTTTAACTCAAGCGCACACACCCGGGTATCCAGATCGTTTGCCAGGGTTGCTGCCAGCGCGAGAGAGATATAGGTAACACCTTCTTTACGCAATGTTGCGATCACCGAGATCCGTGCCGGGAGGTTCTCGCGGTGCATAATCCCGGTGATCATCCGCCGTACATTATTAGCTGCCTCTGTGGGTATCGCGTAGAAGGGCGTCCCATCCGTAGCCCGCAAGGGCACGGTGGTCTCCTGAGCGCTACTTTTTTTACGCGGTTTTTGCACTTTTGCCATGGGTGGGTCAAACTCCTGTGATACCGGGTGACTCGGCCTCTGTGCGGCGGAAACGCGCCAATCCCTGGCGTACCAGATCGGTAAATAGAGCGATTTCTGTTGATGGTATTGCACGGGTCAGAAAAATCAAGCCTGTGTAGGTTATCGCCCCCAGGCCAATCGTGATAGCCAGAGGCATCGCTTCTGACCACCAGCAGACACCTACCATCGCCGTGCCTGATCCAGCCGACAGCAACACAGTACGGACGTTGGACCAGGCAAAGGTGCCACGGGGCAGCAACAGGATGCCTGCGCTCACCATGCCAAACTCGGTGATGAGATAGCTGATTGCACCTGCCAGTGCCCCGATGCCAAAGATGCGTTGGCACCATGGGATAAGATAAATATCCATAGGTATCGTGGCTACCGTCGCCACAAAAATGACCAGTGTCCACTGGTTCACGCGATCAGTGGCGATCACAAAGCGCCCGAACATAGTGGAGAGATACGTGAAGATCAATGATATGGCCATGAACGCCACAATCAGGCCACTTGGCGCAAATTCCTCACCAAAGAGTAAGATGACTGCTCGATCCGAAATGGCAAACAAGCCCATGCCAATGGGCACTCCCAGCAAGAGCATCAGATCAAAACTTCGGCGCATCACACGCAATGATGCCTCCGGTACATTGGCATAACTGCGTGCAATGGCGGGGAAGATGGCCGTTGTTAAAATCACGGGCAGGAACATAAAAGCGCTGGTCAAGCGGAGGGCCACACTGTACAAACCAATTTCAGTTTCATTGACCAGGATCGAGAGCAGTAAGATATCGACTTGAAAATACACCGTAACGACCAGTATCGACATGAGATAGGGGGCACCGGATTTAAGCATATCCAGTGACTCCTGTAATCGAAACCGTAGATGTAATCGATACCGACGGTTCAGGAAATACAACTGGAGGATCATCTCGGTAAAAGCTGCGATGACAATAACGCCAGCAACGATATACACGCCGTAGCCCATAAGCAGGATAGTAATCCCTAGAACCGTATTGACCAGTTTCCCACCGATAAGTGATAGTGAAGCGAATTCCATACGTTCCAGACCATACAAGGCCGACTGAAACGTCTGGGTAAATTGGCCGATCAAAACAGAAACACCAATGATATAGACAATGTGCGTCGTTATTGTAGGATAGTCTAACAGATACATATAGAGTGCAACTGCGCCAAAACCCAGGATACAAAAGAACCCGCGTGTCACCATACTGGCCCCAATTAATTCCGGGGTTTTTTCGGGATAACGTGCAATCTCCTTCATCAAGTAGGTGTCCATCCCAAAAGCGATCAGTACACCAGCAATCGCCCAGATTGATTGGGCAAAAGTAAGTTGCCCAACCGCTGTTGCACCAAGATACCGAGGCAGAAAGACCATTAAAGCCAGAGTCAAGGCCCAGGTAATTATCTGCGACAGCATCAAGGCGCTAGCGTTTTTGAAGATCGTCCCTTTAGAGTCATTCATGGAAGTGTTGTATCTTTCAGGTAAGCAGGAAATGGTAACGAATTGTATCTTGCCGGGCTATCTTAAGAGGTTGGCAACGGTGCTGGTTGTTCAACCGCGTCACGCTCAACGGGTTCGCGTGTAGTCCGTGATTGTTTATTCACCGCATGCGTGCCGGGTTTGTGAACTGGATCGCGATCTTCTGCTGTTGCTTTGCGTTCATTGGCAACCGTACTTGCCAGAACAATCGGGCGGGCATTGGGTACCATCGCTAAAACCGGTAGATCGAGACTATGCTGAACATCGACTGGAAAACGAATACTGCGATCAAGGAGCATACCGCCCACAATACCGCCGCCGGTTAATGCCACACCGATCATGATAAAAATCGCAAAACTCATGATCAAATCTTTCTTTGATGATGATGGCTCACGCGGCAGGGTCGGTGCATCAATGACGAGATAGGATTGACTCGCCTCACTCTCTGCTTTGGATAGGGCAAGACGGGCTGCTTCTTCTTTGTCAAGCGTTTCCTTGACGCGCGCTGAGAGTTGATCGACCATTGCTTGCAGTCCATCTAATTCCATTTGCTCTACTTCAGGCCGTTCTCCGCGTATTGGCGCAGGATGTGCTTGAATAAAATCACTTAACCGTGTACGGGCTGCCTCTAACTCTTGCTGCAACGGTTCGAGTTGGCTGGCAAAAAACGCCTGGGCTACCATACTGTCCCGTCGATCAGCGTTTAATTTCCAATCGGTATACGCTTCGATAGTTGATGAAGCCAGTTGATAGGCAATATCCGGATCTTGATGTCTGGCTCCAAAGCGCATCAGTTTTTCGCCCTCAGCCCCCACCCAGATCGACTGGCGTACACTGAAAATGATACGCTCAACTTCTTCCGGGCCTTCGTTCATATGTTCCTCAAGTGAGGTGCGCTGGATAATGAAACGAATAAAGGCTTCGGTGCGTAACAGCTCATTCAGTTCATTCGCCGTCATCTGCGCAGGGGTGATCCAGGAAAACCCGCTGTTGCCAATCGGAACCAGGGTTGAGAGCAGCGAGTCTTTTTGCACAAAAAGTACGCCACTGGAGATATACATACGTGGAGATTGAATGGTATAGACTGTAGCCACCCCTGCCATCAGTACGATAGGGAGCAGATAGAGCCAGCGATGCCGGAAATAACTTTCGAGCAATCGGAGGACAACAAGACGGAGCATAAAAATTTCCTTGCGTATGAATCACTACGCTCTTACTACAACGAGACTTTCCCTGGAAAGAGATGGCGGAGCAGCTTCGCCCCACCAGAAAGGGAACATGTGCCGGGGCCGCAGGCCCCCGTCGAAACGAAGTCTCATTATGGTACATGACATATAAATATCAATGACCTGACCGTTCAGGGAAACGTATATCTGCTGCGGATGTGGAGGCCGTGTCCTTGCAACCCATCCCACCTGAACGGTTACTCAATATGAATGCCTAACGCAGAGTCTTAAATATCATGGGGCTGACTTCAGGTTGCTTCTGTTCTCTGCGCAGACTATGCGTATGTACAGTGTATCTAAGAATAATAAAGATTGTCAATAATGTCTGATAGATGAAAGATGTCAAAAAAATCATCTTCCTGCATGCATAACCGCAGGAGTCATCGGCGTGATGGTACGCTGTACGAGGAAAGAGCAACGATGTACAATTATACCACTGCTCAGACTGGTGCGCATTGCGAATAAAGATACTCTTTAACAGTTTCGTCATATCGAAAGGAACAGAGGTAGCTTCTATGACACGAGTGACGCGGTAGTATAGCAAGTACCCGTTCAGGGGAACGTTCACCAGCGGGGGTTGCGGGGGCCTGCGGCCCCCGCGAAACCTTTAGAACCTCCTGGAGCGGCACGGCTCCTCCCAACCAACCCACCGGAACGGTTACGCACAACAATCCTATTCCAATTGTGAACGGAAATCCAGGCTTGACGCTGGATGGAGCGCTCCCAGCGTCAAGCCTGGACTCCGGTCTTCACAAATCATTTAGGATTGCTATATGGTCAACTCGTCTTTTCGCTTTCGGCCGAGCGGTACTTTTCTGGTTGTCCGCTCCTGCATTTCGTCGTAGGCGAAGGTTTGGAGCGGAAAAACGTTTCTTTCATACTGCAGACGAAAAAGACGTTGTGTGTGAGCGACTATGCACGTTCTTGTGTAAAACGCCGCCCCAATCTCGACAGGTGGGTCAACGAACGTCCTGTCAGTTTAGAAAGGCCATACAGCATTCAAGAGTCATTGCGAGCAGTACGTACCCAGCCATGCTGATCGCGTCCGATCAGCACGCGCACATACAACCAGATCTTCCAGGCGATAAAGGCGGGCGCATACAGCAATGCCTGATAGAGCTTGCGGGGTGCCCGTGCCAGAATCAGACTGGCGACAATGTAGATAATCTGCCCCAGAATGGTACCTGCACAGAGGATGGTTGCTCTAACACTCTGAAGCGCTGCCGCTGCCAGCAAACAGACCAGGCTGCCAATGGTCACGATTGAAAATGGCGGAATGAGTTGCTCCACTGCTGCATCGAAGAGCAGAAAGTTGCGCCTGGTCAGAGCGGTGCGCAAGAGACGGGGCACATACTGGCGCACCATCTGCAACCGTCCGCGTTCCCAGCGGGCATTTTGTGATTGTGCTGCCCGTAGTGTGCCGGGCATCTCGGCCCAGACGACAGCATCGGGCGCAAACATAACGCGCTCGCCGCCCTGAATGAGCGCCATATGGTACTCAATATCTTCGGTCAAGGAGGCTGGCCAGCGATACCGGCGCATAATATCGGCCCTAAACACCATCCCGTTGCCCTTCAGTCCGGCTGAACCACCGAGTACCATGCGCCCCTGTGGGCGCACATAGTGTACCGCCATCAGCGCAATCGAGCGCAGGCTGGCACTCCAGGAGGCTTCGGGATCACGCACGGCGTAATATGCCTGAATAACGCGCTCGCCTCGTGACAGTCGAGCATCCATGACCGTTAAGAAGTTCGGCGAAACAATGGTATCGGCATCAAGAATAACCATTGCGTCATGGGCATCACCGCGCTCCCAGATCCGCTCTAGCAGCCACTCCAGCGCATAGCCTTTGCCAAGCCGTTCGGTATTGGTGCGTTCGTGAACGATTGCCCCGGCTTGTCGCGCCAGTTCGGCGGTGCGGTCGGTGCAGTTATCGGCCACCACGTGGATCGCGTACAGTGTGGAAGGATAATCGAGCTGATGCAGGTTCGTCAGTAATGTTGGCAGCAACCGCTCTTCATTGTGAGCCGGTATCATGAACAAAAAGCGCGTATCTGGTGCCCGGCCACGGGCGGCTGTTCGTCGGGGCGCAAACCATGCTGCGCCTGTCAGCAGCAACAAATAGCTGACCATGGCCGCCAGGATACCAGCGATGAGCCAGACCACTCCGCGTGCTAGTGAGATAATGCGCACGAGTTTCTATCCTCTCCTCAGAACATGGCAACAGTGTAACGTTTTAATGGGTTACTGCCTCGCCGTTTGTCTGAACGCTTGCCACCACACGACTCAGGCGAGCCGTATAGTGATCCAGGCTCATTTCCTGTTCAATGCGTCGCCGTCCAGCCTGACCCATCCGTGCTGCCTGATCGGGATGGGTCACCAGTTGCATGATCGCCGCTCGTAGGGCATCAGGGTCGCCCGGCGGAACGTACAGTCCGGTCTCGCCATCGATCACTACGTCGGTCTGACCAGGTGTGCGCGAACAGATGACCGCCCGCCCCATCGCCATCGCTTCTAGAATCGCCGTCACACCCGCCTGATAGTTGACATTCAGCAACGGCATGACCACAAAGCGGCTATCGGCATACAGTTGGCGTAGTTCATACTGCGAAAAGCGCTGCACCGTAACATTTTCGGGAATATGCTGTCCTTGCGTGCTATCCGCTTGCCTGGCCCAGGGACTGGCAGCCGCAATAACCACCTGGATGTCCAGGCCACGCACAGCCTGAATCAGGGTGGGATAGTCACGTGACTCCAGACCGACCGAGCAAATCATAGGGCGGGAGGTCGGGTTGGGGGTTACCTTGTCGGGCGCGAAAAAGTCAGCATCGACCATAAAGGGTGTAAAGACCACCCTCTGAGCAGGTACCTTCCAGCGGCGTTGGATAAACTGTTGTTGCCAGGTGGCATACACCAGAAAGATATCGACATGGCTCTGCAAGCCAAGCACGTCAAACAGCAACATTTTTTTGCCCACCGACAGGATGTGGACGATCATCACATGTCGTGCGCGGTGACCGGCGATGGTGGCATACTTCAACAGAGTGGCGAGCGGAATACCCACTTGCTCACCGTCGGTAAAGATAACGTGATAGTGTCGTCGGCGACAATAGCATGCCCAGGCCAGCAACAGATTCGGGCCAGACAGACGCTCCAGCAGCCATCCGAACCAGCCGCTGTTGCGACGCGCCGCGGCATAGTCCATAATATCGGCTTCAAATGCCTGGGCCAGTTCAAAGTAATCAGCGCGTGGCCGCGCGCCTTGAGCAATCTTTTCAACTGTGTCGGGGGCGATTACCCCGGATACCGTCAACAGCACCTGTGCCATAGCGTACCTTACTTTCAATGCGTGCTGTATCCGCCTCCTGTTTGAGCAAATCCAGCAAACGATCGGCATTGCGTTGCGCATCAAATTCACGCGTCACCAGTTCGATCGCCCGTGTGCCCATATCCAGCCGCAGTATCGGATTTTCGATCAGTCGTCTCAGCGCCGTAACCAGTGCCGATACATCGCCTGTCGGTATCAGCAACCCGGTTGTACCATCTTGTATAATCTCAGGAATAGCCGCTATCCGTGTGGCTATTCCTGGTAAACCTGTGGCCCCGGCCTCCGAAAGTACCATGGGCAAGCAGTCGCCATGGGTTGGCAGGCAAAAGATGTCGCTATTATAGTACAGTTGTTTGAGCGGCGCACTGTTGGGCTGCATATCGTTATAGACAAATAGCCCTGGCTCGGCAGGTAAGGTATCGCGTGTCACCAGATGCAACTCCACGTCTGGCGAACGCACGGCCCGAAAAGCCTCGAGTAGCAACAGACCACCTTTGCGCTCTAGATTACCACCCACAAACAAGATTTTCACTGGCCCATCGTGTGCTACACGTGGTGTTGGACGTAGCCACTCGCTGGTGTTCACGCCGGGTGGGATGACAGTTATTTTATCTGCGGGAACGTCATAGTCGTCCACCAGACCTTGCCTGGCCCACGTACTCCATGTGACGAGTCGTCGTGCAGCCCGAAAACAGTCCCGATTCATCCGCCACTTGGTGTGTTCTAGCCATGCCGGGCCACGTCTATGGCTATAGGCTGCGCCCAACGCGTCGTACTGGAGCGGTGTGGCGTCTAACGAGACAATACTAGGAATACGCTTGATCCAGTTGGTGGACAGCACGGCCGGTACCTGGGTATGAAAGAACAGGGCATCCAGTTGCGTCCGGCGGGTCATATCTGCCACCAGCCGTCGGGCGCGTACACCAGCCCGCACTGTCCAGTTACTTCTGAAAAGCGGGATATACCCACCAATCCCTGGTGTTTCCCAGGGCACCAGCCCCCAGCAAGCTTGAATATCCGGGTCACGCGGCACATTCGCCCGCAGATTGCTGGCATGCGTGATATGGCCCAGAGCCTGCTCAAGAATGAAACCAATGCGATAGGTCATGCTGATTTTTTCCTTGATAGCATGGAATGTAGGCGATAACGACGGGTATGGCAACCAATATCAGAGTGACTGACACCATCCTGTGGCTGTTGTTCGGCCATTGACCGATGAACCAGGCAGGGTTGCACTACTCCACGCCAGGATGGCCCCCTCTACAGTATGTACCATTCTGACACTAAACGAGTTACACTCCTACTTGAGCTGGATGAATATTTGGTAATATAGCAATCCTACATGAGTTGTAAAGACCGGAGGCCCGACTTGACGCTGGTAATACCGTTTCGACTTTCCCCTGGGAGCGCGGGCAGTGTGCCCTCGTCTCCGCGATAGAGATCGTCCTGTCCTCGCTCCCAGGTATCCGGTGTTATACCAATTTGTCTTAGGCAGTTGGTTCGTCTTACCCTTCTTACTGTCAGGATGTACGCGGTGGGTCATCCGCTGACCAGGTGCGCCTGCGGCAGCGTGGAAGAAACGCGTTCTTTCCCCCCCCAATTTTCGCCGTAGGCGAAAATTGGGGGGGGAAAAACAAGAAAAGTACCGCTCTGCCGAAGGCGAAAAAGACGTCTTGTTTGATCTACCGCGTAACTCGTGTTCATGACAAGAACATGCGGAATGTTCAAGTCAAAACGGTGTTACTCCACGCGTGAACAGGTACAACAACGCAACAATCGCTGTTCTTGACAAATTTAACTCACAATGTTACCATTTTCCTATCAACGGCGCAGGAGACCACCATACCGATCCAGACGCCGTAGCCCGTTATAATCAATATGCGACACATTGCATCGTAGTGTATACTTAGCGCGGATTTTGCTCTAGCGTAGTACTATAACGAGCCTTCCCCTGGAACGAGATTGCGAGGGGGCGTAGAGACATTGCATGCAACGTCCCGCCGCCGCCCCTCCCCTATGGGGGGATGTAGGGGGGAGGGGCGCAGCGAAGCCGCGCCGAGACGAAGTCTCGTTGTAGTAGTAGGGAGTCATATGCATAGTGAGACACCACTGGACGGAGATACGTTGTCAAAAGTTGAGCATATCAAAGTCAACAACGATGGTCTGGGTGGTTTGCTCTTTGAAGAGATTCTGGATGCAACCACCGATCATATCTCAGAAGACGCCTATCAACTGCTGAAGTTTCACGGGAGCTATCAGCAAGATGACCGTGATCTGCGTAAGGAGCGCAAAAAGCAGGGTCTTGATCGGGCCTGGCAATTTATGGTGCGCACCAAAACGCCCGGAGGTCGTATGACCGCCGAGCAATATTTGCTGGCGGATGAACTGGCGACACGCTATGCCAATAACACGTTGCGTATCACTACCCGCCAGGCTTTCCAGTTTCACGGCGTTGGGAAGGCCAATCTGAAACCGTTGATTCGCGCATTGAATGGACGCTGGATCAGCACCTATGGTGCGTGTGGCGATGTGGCGCGTAATACGCTCACGTGCCCGGTAGCCGATCTGTTGCCCGGTAACACCTTTGACTACCAGGCACTGGCCCAAGAGGTGAGTGATCGCTTCTTGCCCGAATCCACGGCTTACTATGAACTCTGGCTCGATGGCGCGAAAGTGCTGGCCGACGGAAAAACCATAAAGATCGAACCCAATCGCCACGAGTCCTTTTATGGCCCGAACTATTTGCCGCGCAAACACAAGATCGGTATTGGTCTGCCTCACGACAACTGTATTGACCTCTTTACCCACGATCTGGCGCTGGAGGCAGTGCTTGCCAGCGATGGAACCCTCAGTGGCTTTAACCTGGTGGCGGGTGGCGGGTTGGGTAGCACACATGGCAAAGCGGAGACCTTTCCGCGTCTGGGTGACCGTATCGGATTTTTGCCACCGGACAGAGCGCTGGCGGTATTGGAAGCCGCGACGGCTATCTATCGTGACTATGGCGATCGTACGAATCGGCGGCATGCGCGCCTGAAGTATGTGCTTGAAGATCGCGGTGTAGCCTGGTTTCAGCACGAGTTAGGTCGGCGATTAGATGGGCCGCTGGCACCGCCCGCTGCGGTTCCCCGCTATAGTGTTGAAGATCATCTGGGCTGGCAGCAGCAGGCCGATGGGCGCTGGATGGTGGGCATCTGGATCGAGAATGGGCGCATTAAGGATACACCACACGACCAGAGTAAACGCGGCCTGCGGGCGATCATAGAGGAGTTTCAGCCCGAAATCCGTCTAACGGCGCATCAAAATATTGTGCTGGTAAATATTGCGCCGGAAGACAAGCCGCGGGTTGAGTCGTTGCTGGTATACTACCAGCTGGCAACGAGCGATGGGCAGGCTACCGGGCGGGGTACACTCAGCCAGTTGCGGCGCTATGCGATGGCTTGTCCTGCAATGCCCACCTGTGGGTTGGCAGTGGCTGAGAGCGAACGATTTTTGCCAGACGTTATCAGTGCGCTGGAGCAACGCGGCTATGGCGATGATCGGGTCTGGATTCGTATGAGCGGGTGCCCAAATGCTTGCTCGCGTCCACCCACCGCCGAGATTGGCATCATCGGGCGTAGCCTCGGTTTGTACAATGTCTATCTGGGTGGCAGCTTTGAAGGCACACGCCTTGCACAGCTCTATCGTGAACATGTTCGCGCTGATGTCCTGGTGGATCTGCTGGCAGACGTTCTCGATCAGTGGAAACGTGAACGGGCCGAGGGTGAAGCCTTTGGCGACTGGGCGGCGCGTGTGCTGTGGAGTTCAACGGCGGAAGCAATGTAACTGCAGTCTGGCACAGGTTAGCAAGAGAGTGCATACGCCCATCGACCTCGTTTACAGTGTCATTGCTAATATGTAATGATTTGACACACCAGACAAATAGGGTAAGATTCTGGTCGTATAGCGCTCCTTATTCATAGGAAGCAACATCTGATGCCATTGTACATATAACCAGTATGGGGCAAGTGCGTTGAGGCACGGACATAACAACAGACGATCGTCTGTCGTTGTGTCCGTTTTATTTTGGAAGGACGGGTTTTGGTATGAGATCACTGACAGCAGAGGATGACGTTGCCCAGATCTGGACCGAAGATGAGATAGGTGAACTGAACGAACGATTCCGGGCATGTTCGACCGAGACGCTGCTTGACTGGGCAACTGCTCGATTCGGTCAGGACATCGTGTTAACCTGTAGCTTTGGTGGCCCATCCGGTATGGTCTTGCTCGATATGGTGTCACGCCTGGAACGTGGTACGCCGGTCGTTTTCCTCGACACTGATTTACTCTTCCCTGAAACCTATGCGCTGGCCGAGGCGGCTGCCCAACGGTATGGGGTCACTATCCAACGTCAGCGCCCGGCTTTGACGCTGGCTGCACAGGATAAGATGGAAGGGCCACGCCTCTACGAGCGTGATCCAGACCGTTGTTGCGGCATCCGCAAAGTGGCTCCGTTAGCCGAGGCGTTGCGCCCCTATCAGGCGTGGATCAGCGGCATTCGCCGTGATCAGGCGCAGAGCCGGGCTGCGACGCCACTGATCCAGTGGAATACACGTCACCATCTGCTCAAGATCAATCCGCTTGCTTTCTGGAATGATCGTGATGTCTGGCATTATATTCACACGCATGATGTACCCTACAACCCCCTGCTCGATCAGGGTTACCCCAGTCTGGGCTGTATGCCCTGTACGCGACCGGCCAGTGCCCAGTCACCGCGCGCAGGCCGTTGGAACGGTTTTGCCAAAACGGAATGTGGCATTCACGTATGAGCTATGGCTAAAGGTCAGAAAGAGGTATTATGACCAACGAGCCAGCGTCGCGGCGAGGGGGGCGGGGGCCTGCTGCCCCCACTCCTGTTCCTTTTCTGGTGCAGCGTGGTGAAGCCGCACCCTGTCCCCGCAGGGAGGGGCCGGGGGGTGTTGCATGCAATGCCCCCCGGCCCCGCGACATCGCGTTCCAGGGGAAGGCTCGTGGTCGTAGGCGCAAGAAGCATCAGCCGAACCAACGGATGAAGGCACATTGGTATAAGGCGCTGCCGGGTCAGATTCGCGGTCGAAGGACAACACAAGACCTCGGATTCGAGCGATGGTGCAACTGTAGCCTATACACGAGTTACATTGTTACTCTGTATAGCCTTCTTTGTTGCCTTTAGCAGCCAGGTATCACCACATATGGTCGTGCCGATACATTGGGTATTACTCAGCTTCAAACGGCCCGATCTGCTGCTCAAGGCGGACTAATTCGGCATGGAAGCCCGCAAAATTCTCCATGCCACTGAGCATTGCTACCTTCTGCTGATCGCGTGCGTCTGGTTCCAGTAGTGCCCGATACGTCTGCAATCCCTGATCCATCGCCGCCAGGAATGCTTGATGCACAGACTGACAGGCTGGTGGTACCGGTAATTGCTGTGCCGTGAGGCGAATGGCCTCAAGCCGTGTCGCAAGGGGCAATGTTGCTGGTGGCTGATTTTCTTCATCGGCAGCTTCTGCTTTGAATGCAACCGATGCATGCTGGCTTTCGGTATGCCACAGCTTTAACAGTGCCATCGCTGCGCCTAGATAGGCGACAATGGCGGGTTCAATCGGTTGATCTGATTGAGACATCGGCACCATGCGTTCTCCTTCCATAGCAATCCTACATCTGTTGTGAAGCACCAGAGTCCAGGCGAAAGCCGGGACAGAGCGAGATCCAGGCGAAAGCCAGCTTGGGGATAAGCTTACTCTATGACTGAGCCTGATCGCTATTATACAAAAGGACGTACACAGTCGCGTGAACCCAACGTTCCTTCGACTACGCTCAGAGCTTGCCCTGAGCGCAGTCGAACGGGACAAGCTTTTTCACCTGCGGCAGCGTGAAAGAGACACATTCTTTCCCGCCACATTTTTTCGCCTTCGGCGAAAAAATGTGGCGGGAAAAACAGAAAAAGGAGCGCTCTGCCGCAGGCGAAAACGGTCAGTGGATGACCCACCACGCACGCCTGGACATGCGGAAGGGGTTCCCCCTGCCCTCTGCGCATCAACGTAAGCCTCCGGTTGGGGGGTTGGGGGCCGTAGGCCCCCAAAAGTCTCTCTTTTTCTGGCACAAAAGGCCAGCTTCGCTGGCCTTTTGTGCCAGAACAGCAACGGGTTGTAAGGATGGCAACCCTTAACGTGATGTACATAGGGCTTCCTCCTACCCTCCCACCCCCTCCGAGCGGGGTGGGTAGGGGGTCGAAAAGATGCAGAAGGTCGCAGTTAAATTGGTATAAGACGATCATCCGTCCCCGCTTCCGTCATTGTGCGGAGTGCATGCTGGCTACGCTTATCATTTAGCGCTTCCATAAAGGCACGGGGGCGGGCCGGGCTAATGATCAGTGTGGTTGTTCCCTGTCGTGCCACAGCGACCAGCCGTTCACGATTGGTCGCCAGAAAAAACGCCTCGCCGTAGGGATCAAGACGGAATGGCCCCTGGTAGCCAAATATGCCAGGATTGAAGGCAAAGCGTAGCCCGGCACGAGGCATACCAGCCAGTGCTGGTGCCGAAGAAACGCCGGTAATGCGCGTAAAAGGGATGTCGAGCGTGCGCCACCAGCGCCGCTGAATACGTAATCGATCATCTTCAACGATATATCCTACTGGTTGTACGGCATAGGCCAGCAGCAGAAACAGAGCCATAGATACGGCCAGGGCAATTGGAATCAATAGTCCGCCCCAGCGCAGGTTGCTCAAATACGCAAACAGCAACGGCAGCGTGAGCAAACCTCCCATATAAGCGATGCCAATCGTAATCCGTTCCGCGTAACTATCGAGCGGTGCGATCTCAAATTTCATGTCTTCAGCAACCTCTGAAATAGACTTGTTCAGGACGTACGCGGTGGTCTGATCACCTCGCTTTTTCGCCTTCGGCAGAGTGGGACGTTGTCTTCTTTTCCCACCAAATGTTCCCCGTAGGCGAAAATTTGGTGGGAAGCTGCTGAAGGCGAAAAAGCTTGTCCCGTTCGACTGCGCTCAGGGCAAGCTCTGAGCGTAGTCGAAGGAACGTTGAGTTCATGCGACTGCGTACGTCCTGTTGCTCTCTTTTTCCTATTTTCTCCCTACATGCGCGTTGGCAGCGAACATATACGCAGAAGGACAAGCCCTTTTTACGTGGTATCGTTGGGTGTAGGTTGCCCTGAGCGGAGCCACAGGCATCAGCGGAAACATCATCGAAAAAGACGGTTTGTTCGAGTGATCAAGCCCGCCCGAATCATAGTATAGTGATCCTACATCTGTGAAGCACCGGAGTCCAGGCTTGACGCTGGCCTAGCTCCGTCCAGGCTAAAGCCTAGAATCCAGGTTTACAAGTGTAATAGGATTGCTATACGTCTTTGACGCTAAACCAGAGTTTCCATTATAATCTACATTCAGAAGAGACGCGAACGGAGAATATGCAAGGAGAACACGGTGTCAATCTTTAATCCGCTACCGGTTGAGCCAGCTTTTTTGAACTGGCGTGGGCATCAGATCGCCAGCTACACGGCTGGTGCCGGGCCAAAAGTATTGCTCATTCACAGTATCAATGCCGCCGCATCAGCCTTTGAGATGCGCAAACCGTTTGTGCAACTCCAGGATACCTTTCATATCCATGCCATTGACCTGTTGGGGTATGGACGATCGGATCGTCCTGCTCGTGCCTACCATGCCAGTGACTACGTGGAACTGATTGCACACATCCTCCAACAGATGGGATCAGGGACGACCATCATTGCCAGTTCGCTCAGCGCAGCGTATGCGGTGCGAGCGGCCCGTCAGCATGCTGAACTGGTACAGGCGCTGGTGCTGGTTTGTCCAGCGGGGATCGAGCAACTGGCCCAACCACCCGGCCAATCCAACGCGATCGCCTATCGTACGCTGCGTGGGGCCGCCGGAAAGTTGATCTTTGCGGCACTGACCACACGTCCGGCAGTACGTTTTTTTCTTGAACGCGAAGGCTATGCTCAGCGTAGCAGTATTACGCCAGATACACTGGAAGGGTTTTATCAGGCCACGCAGCATCCTGGTGCCCGCTATGCGCCGCTCTGTTTTGTAACCGGGTTGCTCAATACCAACATTGCTGAGGATTTTGCCGCCCTCACTCAACCCATCCTCATCGTGTGGGGCCGTCAGGCAACGACGACGCCGGTGAGCCAGGCAGATGCGTTCCTGGCGCGTAATCCGCAGGCAAAGCTGAGTGTGGTTGACAATACATCGTTACTCGTTCAGGACGAGCAACCGGAGGTGTTCAGCGGATTGGTACGTGAGTTTCTGGCGGTGCCAGCGCTAGAGTCAACGTAGTTCGCGCAGTTCGATCGGGTCTTCACGTGGTTCGCATACCCCACAAAATAGCGCTCTCGCGGTGACAATCGCTTTGTGAATGTTCTTCTGGTCACGATAGAGCGCCACAATGTGCGGCATTTCCTGCGCATGGTTGCGACACACGGCGCGCCCACAGAAAATGCATGTGCCATGCGCTGGACGTTCACAATGCCAGCAGTTCATACTATTCCTCTTATGATCAGACCAGCCGAGGCGCTGGTGCCACCAGTCGATCAGACCGCCAACCGCCCCACGCTGGTGCCGACGCTCTGCGTCGGCACCAGTTCGTGATCAGTCCTGTTGTGGATTAACGCTGTATGAGTGGGAGATACACAAAACTCCCTTTGGTAATGCGTACTTGAGCGGTATCCAGCGATGTATCAAGACTGGCCGGGCTAGAATTGACGACAACCACTTTATTGGTAACGATCTCGTCGTCCTCACCATCAACGGCCCGCACACGGAAGCGGAGCAACCGCACCCCAGGAACCAGTTGTTCATCCTCATTGGTTTCCGCCCTGGGCACCCGCAAGTCGTTCCAGGTCAATCGGTTGCCATCCTGAATGGGATTGGCCGTATCGCCTACCGGTGCCACAAAAGTCAGGTTGGGCGGTAACTGATCCTCAATAGACACCGTTAGCTCGGACGTTTCCGTGTTCACGATTGAGATCTGATACACAAACTCCTCTCCAACCGCAACCTGCTCCCGGTCAGCCATCTTCGCCAGCGCCGATTGGGGTGGACACATGCGGATAGTCGGATCGAGTACGCCGTCTTTGAGCGGGATGGCACCATTCGGGCTGGTGGTGGTTACTTTTGTTGGCAGATCATGCCAGACCTGCCCGACTTCCAGTTCACTTTCTAACACAACCAGCGCCGAGGTTTCATCAGCTCTTTTAGCCGGAACCGTTAGATTTTGCCAGACTGCCAGTGTGTCACCGTTCTCAGCCTGGCGTAGGGTTGGAGCGGGCGTAGTCCCCATAGGGCGTACAAATTTCAGACCAAGCGGCAACGTGACCGTCACAGTGGTGCTTTCATAGCTGATGTCATTGGTGTTGACCAATGAAAGTTGATAGACCGGTCGATCACCGGGAGTGGCACACGTATCGGCATTCAGCAACTTGGGTTCAGCCGTATGTAGCGGTTCGACGTTGACATCAACATAGGCAAAGCTTATTTCCGCACCCTGGAAGTTACTACAGATACCGTTACCAGGGCCCCCCCGTGGGATAGCTTCCAGCAAATCTGGCGCAGTTGCCATCAGCCAGTTACGGTTATAACGCTCAAGGTCGTTGGAGTCACATGCCTGTACCGCCTGCACGGGTTTGCGCAAACTCAAGACCGTATTGCCGGTGCGAGCCACAAAGACGATACTGGCGGTACGGTTGGCCTGGATCGAAGGGATGACCCATGTCAACTGGATCCGCTCATCTTCGAGTTGCTCTTGCTGCGGAAGATTTGTTACGTCACCGCTGCCAACCATACTGGCAAAGGTAAAGCCGGGTGGCAGAATATCGATCACTGTCACGTTGTTAATCGCAGCGGCACGATTGTTATTCTTAACCTCCAACGTATAGGTGATCCGATCTTGCAAGCTGGCACGTTCGCGGTCAACCTTCTTCGAGTATTCAATGCGATTCGTGCCACAGTTGAGTTGCACGATACCTTCCGCGGGGGGAATTCGGCGTACAATGTAGGTGTCGCGCCCGCTCTTAAAGCGAAACATCAGTTCGTTGACATATTTCGCCGTCTTACATTCATTGGGCAACCGGGTGACAATCACGGCCTCCAGGCTATCGCCAGGTGCGACGCGTTTCAGTGGCCACTCTAGTACGTTGTCTTCCTTCAGCTCTGGCTGTGCATAGCCACTGTCTTGCTTGACATACACGAAACTCCCAAGCGGATCGTACAGCCCTACTTCCTGAGGTTCTGAGGACTGGTTGGTAAGCCTGAGCCTGAACGTGATCGTATCCCCCTGAATGGTTGTCACGCTCTTGTCCGGTATCTTCTCCAGATTGATGTCTGGATTTATCCTGACACAAACACTATTACTTGTGATATTAATGCGCTCATCACCGCTACGCGTTTCTACCTTGTTACAGTAATCGACAAATTCAAACCCATCAACGCGCAGTTCGTAACGCAGGGTGAGTTTCTCACCACGTGGAACACTAATGTTATTCCAGATAAGATTGCCACCATTTTTATTATCATCAATCGAGTCTGGTTCACGACTGATATCATCCAGGGTCGCGCTGCCTCTGACGTAACTGAATTTGGCAGGTAATGATCGATGTGAAGGCAGATTGTCAATTACGGTGACATTATCGGCATCGGCTGAACCGTCATTCTTGATCTCGATCAGATACGCATAATTCTGGCCTCTTGTCACGAATAACTCGCCACTCTCAGAGAATTTTCCAACGCTCAAACGTGGTACGAGATTCACGCGCCCGTTGACCGTTTTGGCGCATGCCAGTGGTACCGCAGAAGTACCAGCAACCACCTGTCCTACACCAGTACCGCGTGCTATGGTTCGATTGTAATCACCAATCACCCGTAAGGAGAAGGTCGCCTCCGTCGGAGCGGTGATCGTTCCAGGAGGAATATTCAGGTTCCAGCGGATCTCGCCGCCCGGTTGAGCCGCTGAAGATGGTGCCTGGGCCGGATTAGGTGTGGCCGAATTAGGAACATAGAACGCATTCGACTGAATTGTAAAAATCAGTTGTGAACCTGAAATCGGTTTATCATAGAAATTTTGTACAACAATCGTCAACGAGGCTTCATTGCCATAAACCGTAGAGCGTGGTTCGGCCGTAATTGACTTGATTTCGAGTGGGTTGATAACCACAATATCAACCCGTTTACCCTTGACGTCATAGCGCTCATTTGCGTTCTTGAATGGCATTTGATCGCTGGTAACGCTGTAGTTCTGATTGCGAATGAGTCCACAATCGACGCTCACGTTGAGCTTTCGGAACCGGACGCGGAACTGCTGCGCATTATTCGGTTGCAGTGGCCCGGCAATGCGCCAGGTCAGTGTGCCTTTCTGCGTATTCACCTCGGGATTACCATCGCCGTCGGCAGGTACATATTCGCTCCCAGCCGGAATGGTATCAACCAGAACGATGTTGGTGGCTGTACGCGCATCTGCCCGAATCTGTCCATCGATCACATCGCCTGGCCCGCTAGCATTGCCCATGGTGATGATAAAATCACCGGTATCAAGCGGGTAGATTCTTGCCGGTGTTTCGGGTGCCCGTTCCTTTGCCAGATAGAAGATCGGGCCAACAACCAGCGCATTCGCGGTATTTTCACTGATAACCCGGTTGTTGATAAGTAGTTGTCCCGATCCAGCCGGGCGAACCGGCTCTTTGCCCGACTCGGAGTAGGCCTCGGGCATTGTGCGCAGGCGTACCGAGAAACGCCCACTCTGGTTGGGAGGCAGATCACCAATACGGTATTCGTAGTTTCTAATCTTCTCGACCGTTGGGCCACTACTGGAGGCGACATTGCATTCATTGTCGCAGTATTGCCAGTTGCCCTTTCTGGCGATTGGATTGAAGCGCGACCATGTCGCACGTACAACCACATTAGATGCCGTCTGTGAGCCGGTGTTGGTATACACATAAGTGTAAGTAATCTGACCATTGTCTGTGCCCAGATTTTCGCTGCGAATCTGATCGGGTGTCACCAGTACACTGAGTTGTACAACACCCTGGACGTTGCGGGTTATCGGGAAATCGTCGATTAAACCAGTTTCGCTTTCGGTTGTGTCGGTCAAACCTGGCTCGGTTTCGTGTTCGGTGGGCGTTGCGGTTATGATCGGTGTTGTTTCGGTGGGGGGAGGTACGATCAGCGTGACGCCGGTTTCATCCTCTGAATCAGGGAAGGCGTCCGGGTCAACAATTTTGAACTCGGGCGTTGGTGTGGGATCCTGAGCGGTCGTAGTAAAAGGTACCAGGGCCATCAACATAAACAGCAGGGTCAACAAGGTAATCCGACGATACCAGTGACCAGCCTGACCAGATGATGCTTTCACAATACAATCTCCTCATTACGCAATGATTAATGCGAGACTTTTATTCAGGTAGTTATGAAGACTGACGTTCAGGTTTGGGCCTGGAAGCGCTCCGTCCTGACTGAAGCCTGGATTCCCGTTCACAATTGAAATAGGATTGCTATAGGTATTATGGAAACTGGGAAGATCTGCTTCTTGATCACAATACTTGCTGACAGTTCTGATCACCAGGCTCGATTGCGTGATCGTCATTATCCTGTGTGATTATTGTCATAACCTTTAACCTGATTTAAGTATCTCATACTGACTATAGCATCTCGTCTTACATATGTGAATAGGAGAAAAGGACTAAATTTACACGAGGAACACGGTCGCTTATACAGCCGCTCGTCCCACGGGCGCATCAGAGGAGGCCCTAGTCCCAGCCCCGATCTAGCGTCCTGCTTCTCTTTCACGCTCAATAGGGACACGATGGTGATTATTCAGTTCTTCGCGCACCACATAGATCGGCTTCTGCTGTGTTTCATAGTATGTACGTACCACCAGTTCACCAATTAAACCCATGCTAATAAACTGTACCCCAAGAATGAGCAGCAGCGTGCCGAGCAGCAGCAGGGGCCGATCCGCCAGGCTCGCGCCCGTGATAAATTTCAGTAGCACCAGGTAGGTGTTAATCACGACTCCCAACAGCATCGACAGCAATCCGAATAACCCGAAGATCTGCATCGGGCGTGTTGCATAGCTCAACAAAAAGCGTACGGTCAACAGATCAAGCAAGACGCGGATGGTACGACTAATCCCATATTTTGAGGTTCCAAACTGACGTGGCGCATGCTGGACGGGTAGTTCGGTTACCGCCACTCCCTGCCAGCTTGCGATGGCGGGAATGAAGCGGTGAAGCTCGCCATACAGTTGAATATTGCGCAACACATCGGCGCGGTAGGCCTTCAGTGAACAACCATAGTCGCGCAGGTGAACTCCCGTGACGATCGAGATCAGGCGGTTGGCAATCTGGGAGGGTAGTCGGCGGCTCCAGAACGGATCCTGGCGTCGTTCGCGCCAGCCGCTTACTACATCGTAGCCTTCATCCAGTTTGTTGAGCAAACGGCCAATATCAGCCGGGTCGTTTTGCAGATCGGCATCAATCGTGATTACTACCTCGCCACGCACGCGCTCAAAGCCAGCAGCGAAGGCGGGTGTCTGGCCGAAATTACGCCGAAAGCGGATCACGCGTAAGCGAGAATCGACCAGTGCCAGGTCGCGCAACAGGCTAAAGCTACGATCTTTACTCCCGTCATCAACAGCAATAATTTCGTAGCTATACCCTAGTTGATCCAGTTCTGTCGTTAGCCGGGTATAAAGTGTTGGAATGCTCTCCTCTTCGTTGTAAATTGGGACAACAATCGAGAGATAGGGTGCAGCATCAACGCCATTGCCCATCGACTGGAGGCTGGCGGTGTTGTACATCGGGTTGTGAGGGACGGTTTGTTCCATGGGTACTCCTTGCCGGTTATGCTACAACCGGCACTATGACCGTTCGTCTGTCCCCTATTGTAACCGAATACGTACTTGAGCTTGCTGCCTGACTCTGACGAATACCAATTTGACGTAAACATTCTGCATCCGTTGGTTCGTCTGACGTTAGTACCAGAGGGCCTACCTACCGCCATACGGTGTCTGGCATCCTGCGTGGAGGCGTCGCCGGCGCGAAAGGCCTCCTGCGCGGCGCGAAAGGCCTCCTGCGCGGCGTGCATGACATCCTGCGCGAAGCGACTGGCATCCTGCGCGAAGCGAAGGATCTCATCCCATCCGCAGGCAAGCTGCTTCGCTGCGAAGATGCTTCGCTGCGCTCAGCATGACAACGCGCTGCGCTCAGCATGACAAAGCGCGGCGACGATGCGTCGCTCCGCAAGATGCTGCGCTGCGAAGATGCTTCGCTGCGCTCAGCATGACAAAGCGCTTCGCTCAGCATGACACAACCTGGGAGCTATTTCCGTCATTGTGTACTAGTGCCTACGCCAACGTGCCTGCCCCTGGAACGAGCTGGCGCGGGGCGGAGGGGCGTGGCATGCAACGTCTCTCCGCCACCCCCCGCAGGAACATGACCCCGGGGGCCTGCGATCCCCGCCCCCGCCGCGACGCAGGTGCGTGGACGGACGCAGGGCACGCACATGTGGAAGGGTCACGTCGAAACGGTATAGCGTGTTTTTCTGCCCGTGCCTTGTCTCCAATGAGCTGTGACGTTCGAACCGCTGTATAGGCGCTGGTACTACATGATGTATGTGCTGGTATACAAAGCTTGCATACCAGTTACTATAGCCCTATTGTCCAGGTATGGTTGAGACACAACGGCGATGCTGATTGTACGACTTGACATAATAATAGGCCTGCTCAACACCAGGCACCAGCCGTTCCCAACGAAACGCATTCACGGCGATACGTGCGGTAGCCCCCAGACGCACCCGCAGATCGGCATACTCTAACAGCAACAGCGTGGCACGGGCCAGTGCAGCCGCATCGCCTGGTGCGACAAGCAGACCACTGTGTTGATGTTCGATGTATTCGCTCACCTGTCCCACCTGTCCGGCCACGATGGGCAAACCAGCGGCCATAAGTTCAAGCAGTTTGACCGAACAGCGCGCGCGGTTGATCAGCGTATCGTTTAATGGCACGAGGGCAATGTCTGCGGTAGCAAGTAAGGCAGGAATTGCGGCTGGCTCAATCCAGCCACGATAGTCAATCGCGCTGGCAATACCAGCGCGGGCAGCGAGTCGCAGCATATCATGTTCCTCGCCGCGCTCGCCGCGCCCGATCACGAGCAAGCGAGTGGTAGGATAGTGGATGATGATCGCGGCCAGGGCGATGATCAGATCGGATACGTTAAATTCCCAGAAGCGCGTATAGAGCAGCAGCGTTGGCCCCGCATGCTCCCGTCTGACTGTGGATGTTGGCAGTGATGCTGCACCAATACCGTTGGGCAGATAGAAGACGCGCTCCGGGGGCACGCCTGCACCCCAGACCTGTGTCTCCAGTGTACGACTGGCAACGGTAACGGCCTGGGCACGGCGCGGCAGATCTCGTTCTTGCCAGGCAAAGAGTTGTTTTGCCAGGCGTGGATAGGGTAATACATCATTCCACCCACCCTGGCCTTCCCAGTCGTCGGTATCGACCACCAGCGGTAATCTTGGATGGGTGATGCGAGCCAGCAGTGCCGTTAGACCGCTGTAGCCTTTGGGTTTAAAGAGGTGTAACACATCGGGGCGTATAGCCAGCGCCTGCTGTAACAGGGTAACGATCCACTGCAGTGTCCCTGTTGTTCCAGGTAACACCGGGAGGTCAAGGTGGGTAACCGGTACGCCCGCGTAGACCGTGCGTTGACCGGCGTCCTGTGGATTATGCACCGGCGGAGCGGTGATCGTCACCGTATGGCCGCGTTCTACCAATGCCTGCGCCAGCGGCAGCATACGTGCGGACAGCGTGCCTTTCGGCCGAATACCAAAGGGGGCCAGCATCGCAATTCGCAACGGCGGATGTTGCAAGCTCTGAATGGTCAAGCAGCACCTGCTACACTGGTTTAATGCCGGAGACAGGGATGTACATACTCCCTTTTGACATAATCTGAGGTGGTTTCACGTTGGTATGTTCAAACGTTCATAACGTTATAATGTGATGAACGTTTGAACGTTTGAATCCTAAAGTCTGTTCTGCTTGATTACAGTGAGCATCTCGGGCACACTGGTTACTTTTATGCGTGGGCGTCCCTGCTCAGCTCCACACTTGACCTCATATGCATCGAGAACCTTCCAATCGTCATAGGTAACGTAGTCAACACCCCGTTCCCGCAGCAGTTGTTCCACCCGTTTCGGATCACGGTTGGCATCAGCTATCGGGGTGATCGTTGGTAGATCCTCAAGCATAGCCGCTACCGTTGCCACCGCATCAGGCTTGTTGGTGCCAATGACGCCCGAAGGCCCGCGCTTGGCCCATCCTACCACATACTCGCCACCGACCGGCTCGCCATCCACTGCGTTGGTCACACGCCCGGCCACATTGGCAATCGTATAGGTGTATTCATCGAACGGCACACCTTTGAGCGGTACACTGCGATAGCCAACGGAACGTAGCACTAGACCAGCCGGAATTGTCTCGAACTCGCCTGTCCCCTGGGCACGCACGCTGCCATTGTGCTGGAGTACCAGGCGATTCCGCTCAACGCGCACGGCGACCACTCGGCCCTGTTCGCCGATGATCTCCACTGGTGAAGTCAGAAAGCGCATATGGATGGTGCGTGGCGCCGACTGGTGGCCGCGGGTAGCATAGCTGCGCAAAATCTCAACATTTTTGGTAGCAATCTTGTTGTCAGCCAGAGCTGCGGCGCTATGTTGATCCAGTTCAAGATCGGCAGGATCGACAATAATGGCGACGCCCGCAAGCTCACCAAATTCCTTGATTTCTGCATTAGTGAAGGCCGCCTGGGCTGGCCCGCGCCGTCCAAGAACCACAACTTCACGCACATTACTGGTGCGTAGTCTGGCGAGCGCGGTATCGGCAATATCGGTTTTTGCCAGTTCATCGGGATCAGAAACAAGAATGCGGGTCACATCCATTGCCACGTTGCCATTACCCACCACAATTGCGCGCTCGTGTGTGAGATCAAACTCAAGATCACGATAATCAGGATGCCCATTGTACCAACCTACAAAAGCCGTCGCCGGGTAACTGCCGGCAAGATCCTCGCCTGGAATGCCCATTTTGCGATCACTCTGGGCACCGACTGCATAGATAATCTGATCGTAGAGTTGTTTGACATCTTCGTGTTGAATATCTGTGCCGAAGGTGACATTGCCAAAATAGCGTACATGCGGGTTGCTGGCAATCCGGTCGTAGATGCGGGTCACAGACTTGATCGACTGGTGATCTGGCGCGACACCATCACGTACCAGGCCGAACGGTGTGGGAAAGCGATTAAATATGTCAATAGAACACACAAGATCTGGTTGCTTGAGCAGAGCCTCAGCGGCATAGAATGCCGCCGGCCCGGCACCAATAATCGCAACGCGCAGGGGGCGCGTTTCCGTTCCCAAACTCTGGCTCACGATTCCCTCTCCCTTTCAAGTTCTCTATCCTGCTGGTGGCGAAATACCTGGATGCGATCTGGATGAACAAAGGGCCACATACGTCGGCAGTGGGGGATGTGAAGCCGTCAGAGTCATTCGGTTGCTGTCGTTTATCCCCACACCGGGTTATCATGCCCTACACCGGGCCAATACTCGTGCATATTTTGGATAACGATACTGTAGCATGGTGTGTGCAGACTGTCAAACGATTGTAATGCAACGTATTTGACGCCCTGGAACGTTGTGCATATACTGTTAGCAGTTGATTTGAGCTATCCTCTGTGAGTATGCCATTCACCACTCTATGATATACAATCTGGCAGACCAACAATCCCCATCATATGCACGAGATTATGACCGACCAGTCTACCTCTTGCAGCCGGGCCAGGTGGTAGTGGCAAGCATGCACAAACGTAAGCAGTGTTCATGGCCAATGACGCGGGTAGGTCAGGGTTCCCAGATAGAGCCGACTGGCCAGTTTGAAGCTGCATTCATTGATACGAAGGTGGCCCGGTTCTTCGTTATACTGAAACAGGGAGGAAATACAACCAATGATAGAGCAATCATCCTCAGCCGACAGCCACCCGTCAACCAGTAGCGCGATCCGTGGATCAGAGCGGGTTGCGGCACTCGGCGTACAACCGAAGCTGCTGCTGCTGTTGGCCAGCACGCTGGTACTAGCAACATTGGGGCAATACAACCTGCAGCAGAAATATCTGGCAACCCGGGAGTTTCCCTGGGAAGGATTATTGATCTATGTGCTGGCAGTAGTCATGTTTACTGCCGCCAATGTGCTGGCGGATCGTACATTTGATCCGGTGATACAGCGCGATCAGCCGCCAGCATCCGATCAAGCGACGGTATTGCCGGTACGCAAACCCTGGCGGATTATAGCGGTGGTCTTGAGCCTGATGCTTACTGCGGTGGCACTCTTCTTCCTGGGACAGGAACCCCCGCTGCCGGACTACAACTGGGTGGCATGGCCCTGGTTGGCGGCGATGATATTGTATCTCGCCGCCGTCACGCTGCCACGCGGTACCGTCTTGCCCGCTAGCCAGCCTGCCTGGTGGCATGATCGCGCTGTGGTGTGGACACTGGTCGGGATTCTCGTGGTTGCGTTTGCGTTGCGGATCTGGCGTGTGGGTGAGATTCCGCCCACCCTTGGTGGCGATGAAGGGTCACAGGGCCTGGAAGCAATGCGTGTCATCGCGGGTGAGATTCGCAATCCCTTTACCACGGGCTGGCTCGGTGTGCCAACCATGAGCTTTTATTTCAATGCGCTGTCGATTTTACCTCTGGGAAACACCATCTTCGCGCTCCGTTTACCGTGGGTGCTGGTGGGTACGGCCACAGTGTTCACCATGTTCCTGCTGGTAACGCGCCTCAGCGGAGTCACACTGGGTTTGATGACAGCGGCGTTCTTAGCGATGTATGATTACCATATTCACTACTCGCGCCTTGGATCCAATCAGGTTGCGGATGCGCTGTTTGTGGCGCTGGCACTGCTGTTTTTTTATCGTGGTTTTGATCGCCATAGCCCACTCGACTGGGCCTTGTCAGGTGTGATCATTGGGGTTGGGCAGTATTTTTATGCTGGTGCCCGCTTTACGGCGATTGTCATTCTGTCGCTGATCATCTTTTTTACCGTGCGTGACCGGGTGCGCTTCTGGCGGGCGCATGGAGCCGGGGTTCTCATACTCGCAGGGGCGGCGCTGATTGTGTCTGCGCCAATGATCCAGTATGCGTTCCGCTTTCCCGATGATTACAATGCCCGCATCAATATGGTGGGTATTATTCAGAGTGGCTGGTTGGAACGGGAGCAGATGATACGCAATCAAGGCGCGCTCCCGATTCTGTTTGACCAGTTTCAACGCGCCGCCCTGGCGTTCCATTACTATCCAGATCGCACGTTCTGGTATGGCTCGCCGCGTCCGCTATTTAGCCCTGGGGCGGCGGTTTTATTTACCCTGGGTTTTGGCTACAGTGTGCTGCATCTCCATAACCGACGCCTCTTTCCTCTGGTCGCCTGGTGGGGTGGGGCGATGGTGATGGGCGGGATGTTGACGGAGAGTCCTCCCTCAAGCCAGCGGTTAATAACCATGTCGGCACCGGCGGTCTTTTTTGTGGTCTATGCCGTGCTGAACATCGGGCAGATTTTCTTACAGGGGGCTGGCCGGCCATCGTGGGCACGCCTGAAGCCCTATCTGGCGGCAGTCGTTCTGACGCTGGGGGTCTTCAGTATCCACTGGTACTTTGTACGGTTTACGCCGCTGCGGGTGTATGGTAATCCCAACGCGGTCGTGGCAACGTCGATTGGCAAGTTTGCCAGTGATGAGTTGGGCCCAGATTGGCAGATTTTCTTCTTTGGCCCGCCACGCATGTATATCGGGTTTGGCTCTATTCCCTACCTGGCACCTGATGTGCCCGGTCAGGATATTCACGAGCCGATTACCGAGCCACCTGACTGGGATCTGGCTGAACTGGATAAACATGTGCTGTTTATTTTTCTGCCAGAACGACTGGACGAGCTAGAACTGGTGAAGCAGGCTTTTCCGGGAGGTGAACTACGGGAAGTTCCACCGCCACCACCCCCGTTTCATGCGCAGCATCAACCGCTCTATATCATGTATAGCCTGTCACGTGAGCAACTGGCGCAATGATATGTTGATGAAATCATACGAACCAGTGCGCATGCTGATGCGCGTGCAATGCGTTCCCACATACGCTGGGGTTCACGGTATTCTGATGCTCGTTCGTGATGATCAGGTTCTGTCCAGTTTGCGACCAGATTAGTATGCAACCAGTTGCAGAGCAAGCATATGAGGCGCGTGTGATGATGCGGTATGGTACACCGCTCATGGTCATTGCGCTGATTGCCAGTATGGGGCTAGGTATCGCAGCTCAGATAGCGCTCAACACCCGGCATGTGCCCCTGGGTGTCGTTGGTTATGCTATGGCTGTGGGTGCTGCTGTGATCGGTGTATCCCACATGCGTGTATCACCGTGCCGCCCAGCTCCTGTGCCCTTTCAATCGCATCCCACGCCCTGGATCTGGCGTCTATCGCTGGTGATACTGGCACTGATAGCGGGTGCGTATACTTTTGCTCTCAGTAGTGATAATCGTTATCGCCCGGCAGGTGTCGTGCTGTGGCTGATCAGCATGCTCTGCTGGTGGCTGGCCTGGGCGGATACGCGCTGGTTCATGGCGCTCAAGATCCAGCTTACTGCCCGTCGATTGGCGCTATTGGTAGCGATCGCGGCAGTATTGCTACTGGGGGCGGTCTTTCGCTTTGCCAACCTGACCTCTAATCCGGCTGAGATGGGTAGCGACCATGTTGAAAAATTGCTGGATGTGCATGATATTCTGGCTGGCTCCCCTTCAATTTTCCTCGAACGTAATACTGGTCGTGAGCCATGGCAATTCTACTGGACGGTTATGCTGGTCAGGTTGACTGGAATTGCTCCCGACTTTATGGCGTTAAAGCTGGGCACAGCGCTGATCGGCTGGTTGATGTTACCCGCCGTGTTTCTGCTGGCCCGCGAGGTGGCAGGTGTGCGGGTAGCGTTGCTGGCGACACTGCTGGCGGCGATCACGAGCTGGGCCGTCATTCCGGCGCGCTTTGGGCTGCGCTATCCACTGGCACCGTGCGCTGTGGCGTGGACGATGTTTTTCCTGGTACGCGGGTTACGGCGCAACGAGCGTACCGCTATGCTGGCGGCCGGTGTCTGGGTCGGGATCGGGTTACAGGGGTATACCGCCTATCGTCTGTTACCTGCGATTGTGTTGCTGCTGGTGTTGCTATGGATCATCAGGTATACCGTTCAACGCCGCTATGCCCTGGCAGCGCAGACAGCGGCCCATGGCGGTCTGGCACTGGTGATGGCAGTGCTGGTGATGCTGCCACTATTGCGCTATGCCTATGAGCGGCCAGACTGGTTTTTACATCGCATGAACACACGCCTGACAGGTCGTGAGCGAGCGATTGAGGGTGAGATCGGGTCAATCTTGCTCAATAACCTGAGAGAAGTGGTGCTGTTTTTTAACTACACATCGGATCGGGTACCAGTCGTCAATATTCTGTCCAGGCCAGCGCTTGACCTGATACTCGGTGCGCTTCTGGTGGTCGGTATAGCCGCAACGCTGACGCTGACAGTACGCACGCGCAATCCCTGGCCGCTGGTCATGGTGGGTACGGGGATGTTGATGTTGCTGCCGTCGGCCCTGAGTCTGGCTTTTCCGCTCGAAAACCCCAGCACGGTTCGCACCGGCGGGGCCATTCCCCTGCTGATGATTGTGTGTGCTATGCCACCAGGATTGCTGCTCGAAGCCACGTCACGGGTGCAACCCAGAATGGTACGGGGCGCGGTGCTGCTTACGGTGGTTGCGCTGGTGCTGGCGGCGATCTACCTGAATGCCGACCGTGTATTTCGGCAGTATCCAGCACAATACTGTAGTGTGGCACCGAATGCCAGCGATGTGGCGCACGAGTTGCAAGCATTTGTCGCTGCTGGTCACTCCCTGGACGCAGCCTGGATTGTTGGCTATCCACACTGGATCGACTATCGCGCTATTGGGGTCTGGATCGGCGATATCCGGTTTGCCAATCATGTTTTTGGTACGGAGGAAGCGCTGCAGATCGATCCCGGTGATCAACCAGTCTGGTTTGCCATACACGCACATGACGTGGCAACGCAACAGGCGCTATGGGCGCGGTATCCGCATGGCATAGCGCGCACTGTGCGGGGCAGCCATTGTCCTGACCGGCAGTTTGTGGTCTTTACCACCGCATTTCAGCGTTAGACAAGGTTCGTCGATACTTTAGGTTGAGTAGCACGTCATAACAACGTTCGTCGTTTGTAAAGCGGGATAACGACAGAAGTCGTGACTACTGTAAAGCGGTAGAACGACTGACGTCGTTGCTACATGCGTCACGTTTTGACGTGACACATGAACCCATGTTTTAGCCCCTCGTACCGCTCGCGGGTCGTCCCTGGTGTTGGGGAGAGGCACATCCACGCCGCGCCCCGGAAGGGCGCGCTACGTCGCTGCTTCTTGTTGAATGCCCAGACGCGAAGGGGCAAAGGCATCAGCGTTGCGATGTTGTAATGCCTAGACGCCTCGCGGCTCACACAAATGGTACAAAATACCCCTGGTCGTCAATTGTCCAGCGACTGCCATCACTGGCCTCAACACCATAGTGTGTGCGCCAGACGGTAGGGAGTTGCTGCGGCATCGCCAGCAGTCCACCCTGCGGGGTATGAAAGAGAATAAAGTCCATATGGCCGCTAATCCGGCCAGCCACATCGACCGCCACCCGCCACCCGCCGCTCCACTCGCGGTAAAAATCAAACGTCATGCTGTCGCTGCCGGTCATCTGGACAATTAGCCGTGTAATGCACTCGCGGGCGATCTGGGTCAGGCTGTGCATCTCTGTCACCTGGATCAATCCATAGTGTTCTGTCATGATAATTCCCCGTTAAGCGTAGGTATCATACCTTCAACCTGAAGCGCAGGGTATGGGCATTCCCGTCATCGACCAGGTGTAGCGTGAGGACACCCAATTCATCTGCATATGCTGCACCAGGATGATCTCCAACTGCCTCGGCCGCTACAGCATGCACCCGTAGCCGCAGTTGTCGTGCAGATGGAACGAAGGCTCCGGTACGTGACCCGATCTGGAAAACCAGTTCGTCGCCTACTCGCTCCAGGTGATAGGTAGTTGTACAGAACTGACCTTGCTCATATGCAAAGGTTAGCCCATCATCTTCGTACATAGTGAATGTGCCATCACCTGGAAAGAGATCCAGCGTAAGCGGGTCAAGTATGTACTGGTCGGTATAGGTGACATCTGGCCCGGTAGGAATGATCGCCCCGGCACGAACAAAGAGCGGTAATTTCTCCAGCGGGGCATGTTCCAGCACATACGCCGGGCCAGTCAGTCGATCGCCTTGCCACCAGTCATACCAATCACCCGCTGGCAAATAGACGACGCGGTATTCACGCCCAGGTTGATAGATCGGTGCGGCCAGCAGCGATGGCCCCAGCAGTACCTGGTCGTGCAAGTGGTACGTCACCGGGTCGTCGGCAAAATGATAGAGCAATGGCCGGAGGATGGGCGTGCCGTGGCAGGCGGCTTCCCAGAACAGCGTATACAAATAGGGCAACAGGCGATAGCGTAGTTGCAGATAGTCGCGGCAGATAGCCTCGACCTGCGGGCCAAACACCCACGGTTCGTGACGTTCAGTGCGTGCGGAGGTATGGCCGCGACAGAAGGGTAGCAGGGCACCCAGTTGCATCCAGCGTGCAAACAGTTCGCCCGAAGCATTGCCGAAGAAGCCGCCGATATCTACGCCCACGAAAGGTACGCCCGAAAGCCCCATGTTGAGCAACTGGGGCATCGCCATTTCGAGATGCTCCCACCACGAGTAGTTATCGCCCATCCAGCCCGCACTCCAGCGCTGAATACCGGCAAACGCCGAGCGTGTCAGGACAAAGGGGCGCTGACCATTCAGATCGCGGCGTAGCCCTTCATAGGCGGCACGGGCCATGTGTGAGCCATACAGGTTGTGTACTTCGGCATGGGTGACGCGCTCATCCTCTGGCCCCTGAATTGCATCGGTATCAATAGTACCGGCGGCACTGGTACCAGCACTGAATGGCCGGGCGAACGATGTTGGCTCGTTCATATCATTCCAGATGCCGCTGATACCCTGCGCAACCAGTGTTTGTTGCCAATCGGCCCACCATTGCCGTACTTCGGGACGCAGAAAATCGGGAAAGACGGTATCATCAGGCCAGACATAGCCCTGGAACATCTCGCCGTTGGCCTTGCGCACAAACATATCACGCGCAATCCCGGTTTGATACACGGGATAGTCGGGGTCGATTTTGACACCGGGATCGATAATGGCAACCGCATGAAAGTGTTGCTGCCGTAGATTGGTCAGCAACCCGGCCGGGTCAGGGAAGCGTTCAGGATCCCAGGTAAAAACGCGGTAGCCGTGCATATAGTCAATATCAAGATGAATAACATCGCAGGGAATAGCGTGGGTGCGAAACATCTCAGCTAACTGCCGTACATCGCGGTCGGTTTCATAGCTCCAGCGGCTCTGATGATATCCCAATGCCCAGCGCGGGGGCAAGGGCATTGTACCAAGCAGAGTGCCGATCTGGGTGACAACCTCGGCTGGTGTGGGGCCATAGCAGACATAGTAATCCAGTTCACCGCCGCCAGCCTCCATCGTCCAGGTATCCACCCGTTCGTGCCCAATGTCAAAGCGACTGGGCCAGGTGTTATTGAAAAAGACGCCATAGGCCAGTCCTGGTCGCAGAACCATAAAAACCGGAATCGCCATATACAGCGGATCAGTGCCTGGCCCATGACCAACAGGTGGATCGGTTGTCCAGTTCAGCATTCGCCGCCCGAATTTGTCAAGTTGTCCGGTACGCTCGCCAAACCCGTAGAAGTGTTCGTCGGCTTCGACGTGTTTGCTGCATGCGACACAATCAGTGCCCAGTGGCAATACGTCTGGATCACGATGCGGAATATGGCCCCAGCGCATTCCCTCGGAATCGGCACAAAAGCGCTGCCCGTCGGTGTTGGCGAAGGCAATGCGGCAGGGATCGCGTTCAATCCGGATCGTCAATGTCTCGGTTTGTACTAGCAGGGTGTGCGGGGTGGTCTGCAAGGCCACAGGTGTGGCCGGAAAAGCGCTCTCAGGGGCCGCGACCGCCCATGAGCGGCGCGGCGCAAACTCACCGGTGGGTGCCAGGCGCACGCGCACCATACGTGGAGTTAGCACGGTCAGAGCGAGACGTGGGCCACCACAATCCAGTTCGACTCGCGTATCTGTGTGTGTATAGGTGCGTATGGTGCCCAGGCTCATCGTGGCTCGATCGGTCAAACCTGCCTCCTCAACTGCGCTCATTGTTACCATATTCGAGCTACAAGCAGTATAGCATGGACGATGCTGTTGCTACGGGTTACATGTTATAGGACGTGTTTACGTTTCTCCTGGGGGCGCTAGCAGCTTGCCCGCGCTCGCAGGAGTGGGTGGTACCACGTGTGAACAGCTACAGCGTATATTATACGTGCCAGTTTTGGGCAGATCGCTCAGGACATACACCGTCGCTTGAACCCAACGTTCCTTCGACGACGCTCGGGACAAGCTTTTTCGCCTGCGGCAGTCACGTGTGGTTCAAGTGACCGCGCACCGCATGTCATTGAGCGGTTTCAGGCGTATAACGCCTTTCGGCGATTGCAGTCTCATCCTGACCGCCAGAAGACAGCATAGTATCCGGTTATAGCCTCAGGCTGCCGGGTGTTACCGCTAACGCGGATTATAACCAGAGACACTGCTAATTAGCCCACCGCCGATGGTATAGGCATCCAGCACAATCCGGGCACGATCAAAATAGAACCCGGCTTCCTGAAAGCGAATGGCAGCCTCATTGGCCCGTTCGACCTTGAAGGTGCTATAAAAGTCCAGGATCGCATCCAGCGCCTCCAGTTCCAGCGCCAATCCCCGAACATAATCATCGTGAGCATTACTCAACTCCGGGGGAGGAGTCAATTCTTTCAGCGTAACGTATGCCCGCTCAACCTGTGAGCGCAAACGTTGGGCGGCTGTCACATGCGCAACCGAAGCACCGCCAGTCTGATGCGTTGCTGTACGATAGTTATTGACAGCCGTGCGCAACTGCTGGCGCAGTGGCTCCAGCGTGCTAAGGTAGGAAATGGTGCGTACCTCACGCACCGCTGCCAGTTCCTCATCTAGCACTGGCTCGTCGATGAGCAGTGGCTCGGCCTCGCTCCGCACGGCGGACGAGAGAACTGGTGGTAGTACAGGGGGGGTGCGGCTCTGTTCAACCGCCAGGCTGAAGGCATGATGTAATACCAGTGCCAGGCACAGCAACACCAGTGGGATACTCCAGAAGAGCAGGCGAACGCGGTTCATTTCTCGACGGGTCTGCCGCCAGTTGACCCACCACGACTCGCCATAGGTACGGGCTTCGTCCTGTGCAGCAGGTTCCAGCACGGGCATATCGAGGAGCGCACTCGCTGTTCTGGGTGTATTGTGTAACGGGTTGCGTTCTTCCAGCCAGCGCAAACCCTTCTGGGCGCGCTCATTGGCCGGGTTGATTTTTAAGACAGATTGTAAACAGAAGGCTATCTGGTGCGGGTCGTCCAGTACACCACTTAACCAGAGCCACCCCTGCTCATTATTGGGATCAAGCTGAAGTGAGCGGGTGAGCAGACCTGCGGCCACGCGCCGCTGTCCACCACGTGCAGCCGCTACACCCCGCTGATAGAGGCGGACCGCTTCGGCGTTATGCGCTTTGATACCAGTCTCCGTTACATTATTATTCTTTGATGGCGCAATGGGTGAGCAGGCCATGCTGCCATCGGATGATGGACGCCTGAATGCTTGCATAGGCTTAATGCTCCGGCAATAGTGGGTTGATCGAGCGCTGGATCAGCGCTGGATCTTCAACGAGCTTGCGACGTATCACTCTCCAATATTCGGGCCTCTCATACCCCAGTTGCCAGATTGCAATCCCGGCCAGATCTAACTCTTGCACCAGATCGAGTTTGGATTCGAGGCCCTTGTCAGTCATAAACCAGACCTCACGGCTACCCTGCGCCGATTGATACACAAACCAGCTTTCATCAACCGGGCCACGGCTGTTGCGTTCCATCAGGTTCACCGTCAATCCCTGGGAAGCAATCAGATCCTCGATATCGCTCCAGGGCAGGCCGCGTGCGGTACCACCGGGAGGCCAGTCATAGCCATAGAATGGCACCCCAATCACCACTTTGGCCGGATCAACCACAGAGCGTGCATACTGGGCAACTGCCTGTACCCAGTAGAGCGGTGCAACCGGGCCGGGGCCACTACCGCGCCAGTGATAATCGTAGGTCATAATCCGTAATCGGTCAACATATTGCCCCAGGACTACCCAGTCCTGATAGCCACCCATGCCACCAAAGTCGTTATCTTTGGCATGGACGGCCACGGTGAGCATCTTGTTATGACTATGCAGTACGTTAGCGAGATCACGAATAAAGATCGAAAAATCTTCGCGCATCGAAGGATCGAGTGCCTCATAGTCAATGTCGATGCCATCATAGTTACGGGCCAGCACTTCATCCAGAATATTTTGAATATGCCAGGCGCGCAACTGCGGATCAGAGAGTATGTTTATGACCGACTGAAAATCGGCGATGTTATGAATAGTCGGAATAACAAGAATATTGTTTTCGTGCGCAATCCGCACAAACTCATCATCGCGGGTGCCGATCAATCGTCCACTGCTATCGGTATGATACCAGAAAGGACTGACCTCATCAATAATATCTTTGTTCGCCTCGAAAGATGCGCGCGCCCCACCGCTGAACGAGGGGGGGAGCCAGGCGGCCACATAGCGCCCGGTTTTGGGATAGTAGCGACTATCAGGGCGAAATTGAATATCGGTGGTGACGGGCAGGGTGGCTGGCGTGGGCGTGGGCGTTGTTGCCACGGCCACCGCGTTGGGCGTCGGCTCCGGGGTAGGGCTGGCTGGTCTGGTGGTGGCTCCAATAATCAGAGGGGTTGGCATTTCGCTGGTCAACAGAAAGGTTTGATAGACCAGCACCCCCGCAACGCCCAGTGCGCTGATGTAGATCAAGGCAAACAAGAGATTGCGCAGATAACGGATAATACGATAATTCATACTTAATAGGCTCCCAGTTCGCGCAAGCGGTCGTCACTAATGCCAAAAAGATGCGCTATTTCATGAAAAACAGTTCGACGTACCTGGGCACGTAGTGCAATACGGCTGGGGAAGTCGTGTTCCAGTGGTTCTTGAAAAAGAATAATGGTATCTGGCAAATGTACGTGGTGAACGCTCCGCCGCGTTAAGGGTACTCCTTCGTAGAGTCCATAGAGCGTCTGCCAGGGTTTCAGCCCAACCCGTCGTCGATGGTCGGCGGTGGGTCGTGGCTCGATCAGAATCTCAACATTGGCCAGATAGCGTGCGAATTCGGGTGGCAAGCTATTGATAGCTTCGATCACCAGTTGCTCAAATTCTGTTCTATCCATGGTCATCAAATGTTCTCTCAACTTCCAGGCCATTATACGGGGCTGAGCAAGACGGTGTCAAGCGTTTTCTGGGCTATTTTGCGTTTGAATAGCAATACCTCTACAATAGACCTGGAAAAAGGCAGGACTCAAGCAGTGAAATAGCGCAATTCTCCATGATGTCGTGAAAAACCGGAGTCTCGTCTTAAGCCTGTAGAGAGCGCTATCCAGGCTCAAGCCATAGCTCCGGGTTACAATTGAAATAGACTTGCTATTCCTCTCACGAGACTGCGTCGCGGTGGGGGTGCGGGGGCCGCAGGCCCCCACCCATGTTCCCTTTCTGGTGCGGCGCGGCAAAGCCACACCGCATCCCTCCACACCCCTCGCAAGGGGGGTGCGGCGGAGGGGCGTTGCATGCAACGCCTCTCCGCCCCGCGACAGCTCTTTTCAGGGGAAGGTTCGTTGTAGTACTATAGACTTTTGTGAGGAGGAGATCCAATAGAAGGTATGACGATACGGCAACTGATTGTATGCATGTTCAGCTTATGCCTGGTGATCGGTGTGTTGCACTGTAGTGGATGGCGCAGTGGCGCTGGTAATTATGTTGATAATCAGGCGCAACATTCACAACCGGCAATAATGCTACCCGTACATCTCGGTCGTGTCCAGCCTGTCCAGGCATGGGAGTTGACTGGACACACGCATGTATACCAGGATACCATGTCAGGACCACAGCGCTTTATCGCACCCTATGTGCGCCCGGGGTTAGCATCACGTATGGCGGATTTGCGACCGATTATACTCGCAGCGGCAGCACGCCATAATGATCCAGAACAGTCGGGGATGAGTGATCGGGAATTTGCAGTGATCATCGCGCTGATCCTGTATAACGAGCATCATGGCTGGCTCGAAGACGATATAACGCTGCTACGGGCATTGAGACCGTGGTATGAGCAAGCCCAGGTGCGGGTGAATCGCCAGGGAATTGGCGCAAATTTCAGTGTCTGGCCGACGAATTTACGCCCTTCGGTGGCGCTCGAAATTCTGCGGCATGAGGTACCCGTACCTGAACCAACGCGCTTGATTACGGTACCAATCGAGGTGTATGGTAGCCAGATTGTACTCGATGACTATGATTCACAGCAAGCATTGCTGGCTGCAATTACCGATGAGATTACCCACGATGAGCTGGCGATTGAGTATCTGGCAGCCAATCTGCGGCGGGGGGTCTACCGTGCGCGCTACGAGGGTGTTCCAGTAAGCTGGTGGGTATTGGCCGCCTGGCACAATCAAGGCATTGTGCAGCCGATGCAGATATGTACTAACTCGATGGCTGCCACTTATGTGCAGCGGGCAGCGGCCTATATGCCCCTCGCACGTCGTCTTATTGCGCAGGAGGGCGCTCTCCGTCTGGCACATTCGAGTAGGGAATATCAGGGGCAGGCACCACAGTGATACCGGTTGCTGGTGCCAACACTGATTGGTGACGATATTCCGTGCCGCCACAGGCCAAAACGGTTGCCAGATGACCCACTGCATCCATTCCATCCCTGGCTACGGTGCGTCGCTAGTGTCCAGGTGCGCCTGCACCCGTCCTTCCAGTTCTGTGAGCGTGATGCGCGGAATATAGTCAACACCGATAATCATGGCGGGATTATCGTCACAAGCTGCCATACAGTTTAGCTCAACCACACAGAGTTGATCCGCATGGTTCTGCAACAGATCCTGAAGAAAGGCGATCAGCGCTGGATGCTCGTGCAAACACAGCACACAATAGGTCAATGTCAGGGTCATGGTAGCATCTCAATTCTAGTACACGATGACGGAAATAGTTCCAGGGTTGTGTCATGCTGAGCGCAGCGCAGCATCGTGCGGAGCGCAGCATCGTGCGCAGCGCGTTGTCATGCTGAGCGAAGCGCAGCATCTTGCGCAGCGCAGCATCGTGCGGAGCGCAGCATCGTGCGCAGCGCGTTGTCATGCTGAGCGAAGCGCAGCATCTGAGCGCAGCCCGTTGTCATGCTGAGCGAAGCGCAGCATCTTGCGGGGCGCGTTGTCATGCTGAGCGCAGCGCAGCATCTGAGCGCAGCCCGTTGTCATGCTGAGCGGAGCGAAGCATCTTGCGGGGCGCGTTGTCATGCTGAGCGCAGCGCAGCATCGTGCGCAGCGCAGCATCTGAGCGCAGCCCTCAGGATGCCCTGCGCTCCGGCGACGCCTCCGCGCAGGATGACCGACAACTAGTACAGCTTGGCGTAAATATCTCTATAGTTTCGTTCAACTTCCAGCCGATTGGTGTAGACAGGAAACTATGGAGAAACGTAGGCCCGAATATACTAGCTTGATCTTGTCTTCTGATTAGAACAGTGACACAACGCCATACCTACACCAACCGAAGTGTCATTCACTGTCTATCAGCAAAGCACATGCTTACGTATTATGGCGCTGCTTGTACGCATTTGTCAAGACTTTGAAAAGGCTTTGAAAATATATTGCATATACTGCTGCATGCACCAGCGCCTGGCGTAACCGTTCAGGTGGGGTGGTCAGGAGGGTCGTTACCCCTCCTGGAGTCTCTTCGGTTGTGCGGGGGCCGCAGGCCCCGCGCCCCCGCCGGCGCAGGTACCACCTGAACGGTTACGTGCCTGGCAACCAACCTGCAGGTAAGCGGGAGCTTCCGTGTTGAGGCGGGTTCCGAACCCGCCCGTACGCGGCTCTTGTTCTGCACGCAAGATGCTATAATGGCCATGGTGGCAACAGTTGAAGCAAACGTTAGCACAGTGGGGTCATTCTTAGCTATGAACATGCTGACTTCATCGTCACTATCGGTTATACAACCTGGTTGGAGTGATCGCCTGCGGCTGAGTTATCTAACAGTGAGTGCGTCACAGTCGTCGGTAGTACTTGTCCATGGATGGGGCGCTTTTAAGGAATTGTGGTGGAGTACAATGCTCAAGCTGGCACCGTACTACCGGGTGGTTGCTGTGGATTTACCAGCGCATGGCGACTCGCCGCCCGCCTATCGGTTGACAATACGCGGCCTGGCCGAGTTACTGGCCGATTTTTGTGCGGAACAGGGCTTGGAGCGGATTGCGCTGGTTGGGCATTCGCTGGGTGGGAACATTGCGCTGGAACTGGCGCTGGCGCGCCCCGATCTGGTGCAGCGGCTGGTGCTGGTCGATGCGGCAATTGATGCGCGGCGGCTGCCAGCTTTTGCCCGTGTGCATGTGTTGCCCGGTTATGGCTGGGTGCTATTGCGCTTGCGGATTATGTTCAACACATGGATCAGCCTGTCCGGGGCCAGTGTTCCGCACGTGCATGGCGGTGGTTTGATACGGCCCTGGTTGCGGCGGTCCTGGCATATGCTGAAGCATGATCCAGCCGGCATGCAATATATTTTGCAAGGATTATTTGCCAATCCGTTGAGTACTCGCCTGTCACAGGTACAGGCGACAACGCTGGTCATGTCGGGTCAGTTTGATGGGTTGGTACCGCTGGCGCTCTCGCGGCAGGTGGCGCGGGCGATTCCCCGCGCACGGCTGGTGGTCATTCCCCACGCGCTGCATAATCCAATGGATGAGCAACCGGTGCGCTTCGAGCGCGCATTGCTGGCCTTTTTACGCGAGACGGAAGCGTGAGGCTGAGAGCGGCTTTATATCTGGTATGATAGCGTGATAGATTTTGATCAGTATCGCACCACAGTGACGGTGACAGGAACGGCACCTGCACGGTTAAGCGTGATCGATGTTGGCCCGACCGCAGCACCCGGTCAGGGCACTATCGTGTGCGTGCATGGAGCTGGCGGTTGCGCTGAACAGTGGTACTATCAGGTGCAGCATTTCTGCCCACGCTATCGGGTGATTGCGCCCGATCTGCGCGGGCATGGCCAGTCCGAAGCACCTGACTCGGCCTACTCGCTGGAGGAATTTGTGTCGGATTTCAGGCAGATCCTGGCACTGCTGGAGGTTTCGGAGCCGTTTATCTTGATGGCACATTCGTTTGGTGGCCCCGTTGCGATCACCTTTGCCGCTGCCCAACCACAGTGTGTCAGCAAGCTGGTGTTGATTGCTACTGCGCCGGAAATGTACATTGCTCCGCTCTATCGACTGTTAGTCACGTTGCCGTTGCCGATGCAGTTGCTGGAGTGGTTGCGGACGATCCTCGCGCCACGCTCGTATGCGCCAGCTTTTGTCATTCGGCGCATTTTGATCGAGACGATCCTGCGCTGGCGGGGCTATGATCTACTACCCACACTGTCCATACCAACGCTAGTGATTGGCGGGCAGTGGGATATGGTGGTACCGATGATGCTGGCTCGAAAGACTGCCACCCTCTTACCGCATGCACGACTGGAAATTGTATCCTATGCCCGGCATCTACCGCACCTGGAGCGCCCCGATGAGGTAAATCGGTTGTTGGATCGGTTTCTGGGTGTGCCGGCTAGCTGGTGCGGTGTGCTTGAATGTGAATAAGCATTCGTAACCGTTCAGGTGGGGTGGTTGGGTGAGGCACGACCGCGCCCGGGGGTTGCGGGGGTTGCGGGGGG
>CALANA010000092.1 GCA_937925925.1 uncultured Chloroflexales bacterium
ATGCGTGTTCCCAACTGCTCGTCGAACCGACCCGCTACAATGCCAGCGCTCCAACGCTCAATGCCACAATATGTTTCAGGATCGCCAGAATTGTTTCTGCCTCGAATTTTTGGACATATTCACGTGATGGTTCCAGTGTAATAGTTGGCAAGGCACTGTCGAGATTTTCGACGACAGCACGGACAAACTTCCAGGTATCAATGATCGTATAACATCCAAATAGTGTTTGCTGCGCAGACTGGTCAAGCTCCCAATTCAGGCGTGCGGCCGCCAGCAACTGCCCCAACAATTGCAGGCGTGGATCCTGGCTTTCCAGTCCACGCTTTGCTTCAACAACCAGCAGATAATAGGTTGTTTCGGTCATACTCAGCAACCCCCGCCCTAGCACACCATCAACCACGCCTTGTAACTCGACATGAGGATAGCGGGCACGTAGTGTCACCTGTGCCCACGCCTGCACCGGGCCTTGCTCGGCGAGAATAAGCATCGGATAAATCGCACGCCCCCAGATGGTCGCTTCGTTCATCAACGATGTATCCATAATACGCAGCCGCTGCTGAATATAGGCTACATGTTCACGTTCCTGGTCACTTAATACCAGCGGATCGACCTGCGTCCAGGGATAGGCCGCCAGTGGTTGCTCCTGCACTGTCACGATCTCACGGATGTCAGCGACGGTCAAATCGGCACAGCGCAAACTTTTCATCGTTTCAGCTCCTAATCTCCATACACCCCCACCTGCTCGATATAGGCCAGGGACTGGTGGCGGAAGTAGGTGTTGTACAACTCGGCATAGTGTCCGCCTCGCGCCAGAAGCTGGTCGTGGCGGCCTTCCTCAATGATTTGCCCGTTGCGCATAACAATAATCCGGTCGGCAGCCTTAACGGTCGAGAGGCGATGGGCAATAATCAGGCTGGTACGTCCGCGCATCACCATGTCCAGCCCCTCCTGGATCTGTGCTTCGGTGAAGGGGTCGATGCTGGCGGTCGCTTCGTCCAGGATAAAGATGGCCGGATTTTGCAACAGCACCCGTGCCAGCGCCACCAGTTGACGCTGGCCGAGCGAGAGCCGTGCGCCACGCTCGCCCACCTCGGTCTGCAGGCCTTGCGGCAGGTCATGCACCCACTCACCATGCCCGATCTGCAGCACGGCCTGCTCGACTTCGGCGTCACTGGCTTGCTCGCGCCCATAGCGAATATTACCGGCCACGGTACCCGCAAACAGGAAGGGCGCTTGCGGTACCAACCCCAGTCGCTGGCGATACTGTGACAGATCGAGCCGACGAATGTCGCGATCATCAACCAGCAGCCGCCCGGACTGGAACTCATAGAAGCGCATGATCAGCCGTACCAGGCTCGACTTTCCGGCCCCGGTGTGGCCGACTACCGCGATCTTCTGACCGGGCGGAATATCGAGCGAGAAATTGGTGAGAACCGGCTCACCCTCGCGGTAGCTAAAGCTCAGGTGCTGAAACGTTAGCCGCCCGGCAATATGGGGCACTGGCTCCTGCGCCTGCTGGGTCACCTTTGGCTCGGCATCAATCAGCGCAAAGACGCGCTCGCTGGCGGCCAGACCCTGTTGAAACTGGCTCCAGAAGGAGGCAATACTGGTCAGTGGAAAGTAGAACAGCATCAGGCTCTGCACAAACAAATACCACTCACCGGTAGAGATATTGCCAGACAGCACCTGCATGCCCCCAAAGTACACCACGGTCGCTGTGCCCACACCGGCCAGAATGTCCAGCACCGGAAAGATGGTATTAAACACCAACCCCTGCCGCAAGCGCACATGATAGGCCAGGTGATTGGTCTGGTTGAAGTCGGCGTAGATCGCTGCTTCCTGCCGAAAACTCTTCGCCACCGCAATGCCACTCACTGTCTCCTGGATAGTCGCATTGACCTTTGCAATTGCCCGTTGCGCCCGCCGCGATGTCCAGCGTGCTGCCCGCCGAAAACTCAGAGCGGCGATAAACACCAGGGGTGCCATAGCCAGCGTGATCAGCGTTAGCACCGGATTGATGACAAACAGGACGGTGCTAATCACCAGAATGACCAGTAACTGGCTGACCAGTTCGATCGTCAGCGTGACCACCGTCGCAAAGTCCTGGGTATCAGATGTGACTCGGCTGACGATCTTGCCCGACGAATACTGATCATAGAAGGACAGATCGCGCTGCATCACTGCCGCAAAGGCATCCTCGCGCAAGGCCAGCACCACATCGCCGACGGCGCGGGCGGCAAAAAGCTGGCGAATAAAGTTAAAGAACCAGCCCAGCGACCCCAGCACCAGAATACCGCCGGCCAGGGCCAGCATAAGCTGTGCCGTGGGATTGCCCGCCAGTAAGTCAATACTGCGCGACACCGCAATCGGGGTGATGGTTTCAACCAGCGCAAATAGTACCACCATCGTGATCACGGTTGCCATCGTGCGGGCATGGGGCCGAAAATAGCGGGCAATGCGCCGAATGAGGGCCGCATCACCATAGGTACGGTCGTAATCTTCGGCCTCAAGGCCATCCAGAATAAAACCCATCGTTCATCACCTCCTGTTGGTCTGGTTACCACATCGATCTATTGTCACGCATATCAGCACATTTGTCTATCGGTCATAAGCTGTAATCTGGAAGCTCTAGCAAGCCTGTACCAATGTTCCAACGCTGGAAGGTAGCGCTTTACCGCAGACGAAACCGGGCGGTGGAAACCCACTGCGTACCTCGTGTCACTCAGGCTTGCGTAACCGTTCAGGTGGGGTGGTCAGGAGGGGCGTTGCCCCTCCTGGAGTCTCCTGGTTTTGGGGGGGG
>CALANA010000093.1 GCA_937925925.1 uncultured Chloroflexales bacterium
TGAGTCGTTTGCGATGGCGGCGATCATCGCGGCCTATCACCGCGAAATCCAGGGACTACAGCCCGACCCGGCCATCGAGCAGCGCCTCGACAGCATCAGCGCCGATTTCCGTAAGCTCAAAGAACGCATCACTGCTACCCCTGAGGGTGCAATGCAACCCGATCGTGTGTCTGCACTCCCGCCTGCCACGCAGTAAGGTGGTATGCGCATCAACGCCGGGCATAGCACGCAATGGCCGTAGGGGAACCCCTCGTGGGTACCCGCATTGCCGCCATTGCCCCGCAGCGCCCCGCATTGTCATACAATGTGCGCATCAATGCCAGGCAATGCGGGCAATGAACGATCACGGCGGGGCCGACCACATGCACGGTGGGCAGACCCGGCCCGCCCGCGCCGCGCCCCAGAGGGACGCGCTACATTGCTTTACGCTTCCCGAAGCACCTCTATCTCGATTCTCGAGAACCTTAGCGCCTTTGCCCCTTAGCGCCTTTGCGTTAAAAATGTGTTGCACGCCCCGCGCCTCACCCCTCGCCCGACCCGGCTTTCCGGTATAATGTACGAAATTGCTAGCTGCCGGATCTGTTTGATATGAAGCAACCGCTAACCCCAAAGAGCAGGAGCAACGAGTATGCATGAACCTGTACTAAGTCAGATTTCGACCGCTGTCCCTGCTGCGAAGCCGCTACCCTGGCCGGCCGTGCAACGTCTGGCCGTGAGTCGCCTGTTTGCCCCGGTAGATATTGCCGTCCTGGCCTATTTTCGTATCGTATTCGGAGCAATTATGCTCTGGGAAGTCTGGCGCTACTTTGATCGGGGCTGGATTCCGCGCTACTGGATCGACTCGGTGCTGAATTTTACCTACTACGGCTTTGAGTGGGTACGCCCCTGGCCGGGTAACGGCATGTATCTCCACTTTATCGCCCTGGGTATCCTATCAATGCTGATTATGCTGGGCTGGCACTATCGTATCAGCACCATCCTGTTTTTCCTCGGATTCACCTACATGTTTCTGCTCGAACAGGCGCGTTATCTGAATCACTTTTATCTGATCTGCCTGATCAGCTTTCTGCTGATCTTTGTGCCTGCCCACCGGCACTGGTCTGTTGATGCCTGGCGTCGACCGGAATGGGCTACCCGGTTAGCACCGGCCTGGACGCTCTGGCTGCTGCAAGCCCAGTTAGGGATCGCCTACTTTTTCGGAGGCGTGGCGAAACTGAACGGCGACTGGTTGCGCGGCGAACCAATGCGCATGTGGATGGCGCGTCGCACCGATTTCCCGCTCATCGGGCGCTGGTTCACGGAAGAGTGGATGGTCTATCTGTTCAGCTATGGTGGGCTACTGCTCGATCTACTGATCGTCCCGCTGCTCATCTGGCGGCGCACGCGCCTCCTGGCGTTTGCGGCGGCAGTGATGTTCCACCTGATGAACGCTCGTCTGTTTACGATTGGTATCTTCCCCTGGTTTATGATCGCCGCCACCGCGATTTTCTTCGCTCCCGACTGGCCGCGTCGCCTGATCGGGCGCTGGCAATCACCCGCATCTTCTGCGCTGAACGAGCGAGATGCAGGCACAGCGCCGACGCATCTGCAACCGCGCCACACGGTTACGCTGGTTCTGCTGGGACTGTATCTAGCGGTGCAGATTGTGCTGCCCCTGCGCCACTTCGCCTACCCCGGCGATGTAAACTGGACGGAGGAGGGCCACCGCTTTGCCTGGCATATGAAGCTGCGCAGCAAACAGGCCAGGGCCGAATTTATCGTCACCGATCCGACCCGCAACATATCCTGGTACATTGACCCCCGCGACTATCTGCCGCGCTGGCAAGAGCGCAAGATGGTCACCAGACCAGATATGATTTTGCAGTTTAGTCACTACCTAGCAAATGAGTTGCGCGACCAGGGCTATGAACAGGTCGAAGTCCGCGCCTATGTCGAAGCATCACTCAATGGCCGCGACTACCAACTCCTGATTGACCCGGAGGTCGATCTCGCAGCCGAGCGGCGGACGCTATGGCCGGCACCCTGGATTGTGCCGCTGACGGAGCCGTTACGGTAGGGCAACTGTGGCCCCTTGAAGTGATACTGCTCAATAGCAGGAGGTACGCGGTGACATCCGGATGCCCGCCATGCATCAGCAGAATCGCGGCCTCTTCGTTTATTCGTTCCGCATTCGTTGACAGGGGGGCGGAATCAAGCACCGAAAAACGTGATTCACCGTGTACGTCTTGTCTATGATACGAGGTACACGGTCGCTCATCACCCCATGGATTTCGCCTTGGTCAGAGCGGTACTTTTTCCCTAAGAGCGTCTCTTCCACGTGGCCGCAGGCGAAAAAGAGATGGAATGCAAGCCACCGCGTACCGCGTATCTATGACAGATACAATCAATTGCTGGCACCTGCGATTGGATGAACACAGGCGCAGGTTTTGCTGCTATGATCAGCCCGATCTATCTATAATTTCCGCCACACGACACGAACGAGCCGCTGCAAGCCAATCAGGATAGCAACACCAGTACCCGACAGGCAGAGGATGACACCGGCCAACCGAATGGTGCGCGCAATCGATGCATGTTGGGCATAGCGGGCAGCAAGATCCGGCGGCGCATCCTGGTAGGGTATTCCGGCAAACAGCACATCATACACCAGCCCGCAACTCAGCGTTAGCACGCCGAACACGAACAGTATCATGAGTACGAGCCAGAGCGATTTTCGGATGTTCATACGTCTTCTCGTCATCACTGCCAGCGTGACGTTATGGCGTCTGTGGGGGATGCGCCCCGGCCATAACCCAGCGCGTAATAATGTCGATCTGTTCTGGCGTGAGCGGCCCATCCGGGGGCATAGGATTGCCGGCCTCAATCGCTTCATAGCGGATCATGCGCAACAGATTGCTGTTCATGTCACCAGCAATCACATTCGGAGCATACATCCCCGTCTGCATAACCTCTTCATAACTCGTTACCAGAAAATCCCCGGCCGCATGCGCCGGATTATGGCAGGGCTGACAATGACGTCTGAGAATGGGGGCCACCTGGGTCGTATAGTCTACTGCTGTGTCGGGCAGCGGCGTAGCGGTGGGCGGTGTGGCCGTGGGTGCCGATGCTGCGCCGCAACTGATCAGCCCGAAAGCAAATCCGCACAACAGCACCCACACCCCGACTCTATAGACCATTCTGTACCGCAACAACGCACCATTGAACAAACCGAGACTCCTTTGCTTATGTATGCAGACTGCACGCGTGCAGATGATACCACGGATGCTATGACTTCGCACCCTGCGCCGGGTCGCCTTTGAGCAACAGCAGCAGCATAATCACCGGCGTCTGCGCGGCAATGCTGTGCGGCAGGCGCGGCGGCATGTGAATCCAGGTGTTGGCCCGCGCTTCGACGCTATCCGCACCGAGCGTCACCCGCGCCTCGCCCTGCACAATGTGCAGGATGGCGGCCATAGCCGCGGTGTGTTCCGAAAGCTCTTGCCCGGCTGCAAAGCCAAACAGGACGGCCTTCACTTGCGCATCCTGATAGATCGTCCGGCTGATCGTTGCATCGACCGGGATATCGATCTGGGTCACACGATCGCGAGAGGCGGTGTAGTTCATGATCACGCTCCTCCTGAGAAATTCCTTAATAAATATGTGGGCTGGCTTAAGCAGATTACAAGTAGAGCCTGATACACTTTATACCATAGATATCGTTCTGATATGACCTGAAGGAGTTTTCACATGGCCACAATCATCAAATGGATATTCATCAGCGCTCTTGGCATCTTTGTCGTACTCGAACTAGTAGCAATCCCGACTCTCGCGAAGCAAACGAACCCATCCGTCGTCCAGGAACCGAATTGGGACAGTGAGCAAACACGTTCGCTTGCCCGGCGGGCATGTTTCGATTGTCATAGCAACGAGACCCGCTGGCCAATCTACAGTCGTATCGCCCCGATTGCCTGGGTTGTGACGGATCATGTTATCGAAGGACGACAAGCATTAAACTTTTCCGACTGGGGAGCATTTGATGAAGAAGCTGAAGAATTTGCAGAAGTCATTAACGAGGGGAAGATGCCATTGCCAGATTACTTGAAGCTGCATCCCGAAGCCAGGTTAAGTGCCGCAGAGAAACAACAGTTGATTGCTGGCTTGTATGCCACTGTGAACAATTCACCTGGGCAACGCCATGAAGCTAACGATGGAACGCAACGAAATGAGCGAGAGACCGACGGCGACGACGACTGACATCAACGGCGACTCCCTTCGTAGAATATGTAGGTAAAGCAGCACTGCATCGCTTATTGTTCTCCCATTTCTGCTGTGGCGAAAATGGAGAGAACAACATAAGCGAAAAAAGCGATGTTCTGATCAGCTTTTCACCATTGGCAGACAGAGCCAGACGACCGTCCCCTGCCCGAGCGTGCTGGTAGCGCCAATCTGCCCGTTCATCGCCTCGGTCAAGCCTTTGGCAATGGCAAGCCCAAGTCCAGCATGACCACCAGCACGTCCGCGCACCGGATCGGCCCGATAGAACCGCTCAAAGATATGCGGCAGATCTTCTGGAGCAATGCCACTGCCACTATCACTGACACTGATGCGTATGCTAGAGGCTTGCGGCTCGGCGGTGATGCTAATCGTACCGCCCGCCGCAGTATAACATAGGGCATTATCCAGCAGAATAAGCAAGATCTGGTGCAGTCGATCAGGATCGGCGCGTACTACACCGGTTACAGAACCCAGGCTGACGCTCATTCCACGCTCAGTCCCAAGCCGTGCAGTCTGGCGGTGTATATTGGTGAGCAGGGGTGCCAGAGCGACATCCGTAATCGTCAGTGACAATCTGCCGCTATCAAGGCGCGAGAGAAGCAACAAATCCTCAACTAAGCGCGCCATATGATCGCTCTCGGTGAGTATATCGCCAAGCAGGTCACGCTGGTCATGTTCGTCGGGTCGAGACGTGCGCAAGGCAACTTCGGCACTGGCCCTGATCAGCGTGAGAGGCGTACGCAATTCATGACTCGCGTTGGCAATGAACAGTTGCTGCCGTTGCCAGGCTGCCTGCACCGGGCGCACGGCTTGACCGGCAAGCCGCCAGCTCGCCAGTCCGATACCGATCACACTGAGTATTCCTAAACTGAACAACCCGATAGTCAGTTGATAGAGTACCTGATCCTGGTCATTGAGTACCCGTCCCAGTTGCAGCGCTGCTGGCCCATCGGTGCGCGTCAAGCGATAGGTAAGCAGACGCACCCGACGCCCATCGGTGGTCTGCACGGTACGCAGATCGCTGCCATGGGTCAGAGCATGGTTAAGCGCAGCTTGCTGCGGTGGGATGGGTGCCGCATATGGATTAGGGTCGAACAGCATCTGCCCGGCAGTGTTGAGTGGAAGTACGAAAATTGCCGCTAATTCAGCATCATAGGCAATATTCGAAAAGGTGTCGTTCTGTATCGTTACCTGACCAGATAGTGGTGAAAGATGTGTCAGTTTATCCTCATCACTATCATCACGTATAATCTGTCCATCGCTGGTGATACTGATTTCGGTACCATCACGAAACTCGACTTCAAACACCTGGCGTCCTTGCTCTGTTTCAACTTCGATATGGTGAACAGGACTGTCGGGATAATATTCACGCGCAAGTCGCTCGACATCAGATGTCATGCCACCAGACCCATGTGAGAGTACATGTGGAAGCAACCCGAGTTCTTTACGTACGATTGACCAGTCACGATCAGCCGGAGCCAGTCTGGGTGGAATGGGCGCCGCCAGCGCATGAAACTCATGTACCATTTTATGCTGTAAGGCCAGGTCGGTGATAAGCTGAAAATAACGGGCCACAATCACATACGCACCGCCGCCTATCAGTCCTACCAATATCAGGGCCGCCAGTGTATAGAGGAGAGTCAACCGCAGGCGCAATCCCCTAAGCACGTGCAGCCTCCAGCCGATAGCCCATGCCCCGCACCGTGACAATCAGATCTCGTTCGCCGGCTTCATTCAGTTTGCGGCGCAAATAGGAGATATAGACCTCAACCAGTTGTGGTTGGACATCATGGTCATATGACCAGACATAATCCAGGATCTGTTGACGCGAGAGAGTTTGACCGACATTGCGGAGCAGATATTCCAGTAGATTCCACTCGGTGGGCGTCAGATCGAGCGAACGCAGGCCACGCCGTGCGATGCGATTACGCAGATCAAGCACCAGATCCCCATTGCGCAATTCATTTGGTGCGCTACTCGACCGCTGAAAACGGCGGCTTAATGCCCCGACACGCGCCAGTAACTCCTCAAACGCAAACGGCTTGACCAGATAATCATCTGCGCCACTCTCAAAGCCCACAACTTTGTCTTCAATCTGCCCCCGCGCCGTCAGCAACAGCAGCGCCGTCGCCGGGCAATGCATCCGTGCCATACGACAAATGCCTGGCCCATCGCGTCCAGGCAACATCCAATCAATCACCGCTACATCATAGATACCGCGCAGCAACAGATCAAGCCCGGTCTCACCATCGTAGGCCAGATCGATCTGGTAATGCTCAGCACGCAACACCTGCGCTACCAGGCGCGCCAGACGCTGGTCATCTTCAATCAGCAGCACACGCATATATCCTCCTTCTGAACTGGATCGTAGCACAGAAAGATTAGAAAAAGCTTGGAACATGACGCCATGCACTCAAAACCGCTTCAGGTTGCGATAATAGCTGTATAGTATTCAACTAAAGTTCTATGCAGCCGCAGGCGAAAAAGTAAGTTGCCTATACCACTGCGTAAGTCTTTTCATATTATACCAATTTGACTTCGACCTCCCGCATCTTTTGGTTCGTCTTCCCCCTTCATCATGTCTGGACGTACGCGGTGGGTCATCCGCCGCCGCGTGGAAGGGACTCGCGTTTGGTTCCCCCTTTTCGCCTTCGGCGAAAAGGGGGAACCAAAAACAAAAAAAGTACCGCTCTGCCGAAGGCGAAACCTATGGGGTGATGAACGACCGCGGAACGCGGTGCATGACCAGAACATGCGGAAGGGTCACGTCGAAACGGTATTAGTACTCCAAACCTTTTTGATGCAGCCATTTCCTCAGCTTGCTATCAAGCAACATCAGATAAGCTTAATTGTTTATAACTCTAAACAAGAGGAAATTATCCTATGGCAAAGCTAGACCAGTATCGCCAGTATGTCCAACAAATCCTGGAGGAGTATAGTCGCTATCGCCCGGCCTATGGTGAGGTAGAGATGGAACTGATTATAGACCGCGAGCGCGATCATTATCAACTTATGTCCATAGGATGGCATGATCAGCGCCGTATTCATGGTACGTTGATCCGTGTTGATATTAAGCACGAGCAAATCTGGATCCAGCATGATGGAACCGAGGGTGGGATTGCGCATGAACTGGTTGCCCTCGGCGTGCCGAAAGAGGATATTGTACCGGCGTTCCACGAACCGTATCGGCGTCAATACACTGGCTTTGGGACAGGTACTGAGTCCGTCCAACCAACAGGCACGGCTGGATCGATCTGATCAGCGTCATTATTCAGCCTCACCTGATCCCTGCTACTGCCCAGACTCATCGGCCAGACGGATACCGACGAACCGCGCTACCAGCGGGCCAATCGTCCCACCTCGACCACCAGTACCAGGGGCAATGCACATGCAAGTACGTCTACACTGGCCAACTCCATCGTATACCGTAGCATGCATGATGGTCAAGTGATAGGCCAATTTAGTTCGCCCTGAGTTGCGCGGCCAGCGCCAGGCTGCGCTGTTTGTAGCGTGCTGCATCGGCAGGATTGTTGCGCCGCCAGATACGAATCGGCATATATTTTTGGATTTCGTACAGCAGATAAAACTGGCGACGAATCATCGCCGCCGGTGACGTATCACGTTGGATACCGTAGCCTTCCCAGAACGCCGGTTCACTGATACCACAGTAGTCGAGGACAGCAAACTCGATCTCAGGATCGCCCCACAGGGCGCGGTCAAAGTCTACGATACCGGTGACATGGCCTGTCGGATCAACCAGAATATTCTGGCTCCACACATCCATATGCAGCAGGGACGGTGCTACCGGGCGATCAAAGTAGTGCAGATACGGCTCCAGCAGGTCGCGCATAGCCTGCGCTTCATATGACGTGTAACTTCCACAGGCCTCCACATCATCAATCAGCCGGTGCCACATGGCATGAAAGGCGGCTGCCCAGGTCGGTTGCGCTGGCAGCGGATGGTGCGCCCCCAGGTAGCCGTAGCCCGGCGGCTCACCATCGTCACGACGCGCCAGACAGGTTGTGCTGGTCAGGGCATGCAACTGGCGCACATAGGTACCAACCTGTCGCAACGCACGATCTAGACTGGTAGGACTCAGCCCGACAACTTCGCTCAACGGCGTGCCCGGTAGCGCGGTCATCAACAGATAATCGCGGTCGATGTGTGTGCGACTAAAGTCATACCCCACTATTTCTGCAACCGGTATGGTTGTTCTGGCGCGGATCAGGGCGTGCAGATCCGGCTCCTGACGCATCATCAGCCGTTCGTAGAACAGAAAGCCCGCATCATCGGGCGGGGCAATACGTAACACGAAGCGTCCGATGCCACTCTCCACATAATAGGAGGTGTTGTGTTTGCCCGTGCGAATCGGCTGGAATGCCAGCGAAGCGGGATCGACAGCAAGCAACGGCCGCGTCAGTTCGATCAGGGTGGCGATCGCAAATGTCTCAGCCACAGCGGTCTCCTTAACGCCCCATATCCCAGGTTGCATCGCCGTAGAATGCGCCGTGATCGCGCTGCACAAAAGCGGTAATCGCTGCCCGCCGGTCGCCTAGTCGAAAGTATGGCCCGTGACCGGGATAGCAGATCGTGTCATCCGGCCAGGTAAGAATGATCGTTTGCAGCGTGTGCAACGTGGTACGAAAACCTTCAACCGTCCAGGTTTTCCCTGGCCCACCATCGAAGAGGGTATCACCAACAATAATGCGCTGATCGTTGGACAGCGCAAAGCAAAGCATGTCTTCGCTGTGACCAGGGGTATGATAGACGAGCAGGCTGTGGGTGCCCACCTGCACCACATCGCCGTCGTTGAGCCAGCGGTCGGCAGTGGGCATAATGCCCCGTGAACGTGGCGCGGGATGCGCCAGCAGCGGCACCTGCAATGCGTCCCGCATAGCGTCAAGGGCACCCACATGATCGGCATGGCTGTGAGTCAGCAACATAGCAATCGGCGTCGTATCGACGAGCAGCGCGTGCAAGGTATCCGGCTCGGCACCGGGATCGATCAAGACGCTCTGGCGGGTCTGTGGGCAAACCAGGACATAGGTATTCATCGGCCAGGGGCCAACAGCCTGGGTACGTAACTCCATCCTCTCTGGATTATGGGTCATCACACACCTCCTAAAAATCACCTACATCCCACTCCACCACATCACCCTCACGGATTATGCCCTCAACCAGGACGCGGGCATACAGGCGACTCCATCCGGGGTGCAGCTTTTGCGAAATACGGGTGAATTGCCCATCCTGAAAAGAGTCGGCAATAATGCTGCACGGCGCAGCATAGCCGGTAATTTCAATCCGTAGTCGATCACCAATCCGTAGACAGTCACCTACTTGCAACGTGTCCCAATCCAGGCCACTGATGGTCAGGTTCTCGCCAGTGGTACCTGGTGCAATTGCATGCCCTTCGGCCTGCAACGCCTGAATGTGTTCATAGGAAAAAAGCGAAACGGCGCGAGTCGGGCCACCGTGATAGCGACGGTCGCGCTGTTTGTCGCCACACACGCCCGCGATGGTCACTTCGGCCTGTGGGACGGGTTGCTTCGGTACGCCCCCCTCTGGATTGACATTGATTTGCACGACCTGTCCAGTCTTGTTGCTGCTCATCGACATATATTTGGTACCTTTACAATATACAGAACATACCTGGTAATACCAATTACTGGTGTCCACTCCGCATTGGCTCTGTCCTTTCACGTTCCCCAAAAGCTGGTAGTAAGCGGTTTGCCGTATAAAGCTCATGCGGAAAGTTCACCAGTAATTGGTATAAGCAATCGTACACCAGAGTCTCGGCGTGAACTGGATCAGCGGTACCGCAGGAGGCGGCATGGCAGCCGCACTCCATAGTCGAACGGTCTACGCTTCACCTGCGCCGTGTGCAGCAGTGGAGCGGTGTCAGGCGGAAGCGCTTGTTAGGTGCCAATTTCTGATAAATTCTTATCCAACAGACAATTGCCACAAATCTTTGACCAAAAATGTTTGAAAGTCTCTGATCTGCTCTCGAAGTCGTTCGTTGGTGATCATTTCCGGGCGCGGATCAACATAGTACACACCATCTAATCTGTTTAATGCTACTGTATAGCCCAGGAAATGATTACTTTTGAAGGTCGAGTTAATTCCAAAAATGCTATTACCTGCTGTAACCGTTCAGGTGGGGTGGTCAGGAGGGGCGTTGCCCCTCCTGGAGTCTCCTGGTTTTGCGGGGGCCTGCGGCCCCTGCGCCCCCGCCGGCGCAGGTACCACCTGAACGGTTACCTAGCCACCTGACACTTTGACAAAAGGTGGTTAATCGAATCGCCAACTCCGGTAGCATTGGTCTATCACCCTATTCTCAGGAGGGCAGCGATGTCGATCAACCGATTGTATCATACCTGGCTTCAGCGGATTAGGCAACTGCGTCCAAATGAGCGAATCACGCGGCTGCGCAATTTTGCCTGGTTGGTGACGGGCATTTACCAGAGTCGTTCGGTACACGTGCGCAAGATAGCGGAGGGGGTGCCGGCAATTGGTAGAACACAATTACACCATCATCTCACTAAAGGCCGTCAACTCCCCTACCTGCACATTAGTCCAGTTGCCATTGGGGGGAACGCGGGCGTGCAGCACATCAAGCGCAAAAGGCATCGCCACCAGCGATTGCCCATCGATAGTCGCACGCTCTGCTGGCCCCAACGGGGCACCCAGCCGGTTCGTAATCGCGTGGCGGTTGAACAGGGCTTCACGGTCGAAAGGCCGCCCGGTGCGCTGTTGATACAGGTTGTCGAGCAACAGTGAGCGCAACTCACGCTCTTCCGGTGAACGGGCATCAGCACCATACATATCGTTGGTCAAGGCACTCAGGCGCAGAATAGTACTCCACTCTCCCACCGGGGAACAGAGCGTATCGAACGCAAAATGCTGACAGGCATAATTGCGCCCGCTGCTTGTGCGCCGTTCAAGCCGCTGGTTGGGGCCAATTGGCACGCCAATCTCTGGATTGGCGAGATAGAACTGATGGAACGCCCAGCCCGGCTGAAAGCCATTCGCCGGATCAGCCGCCAGGAACAAAGCTTGTAGCAGGCCATCCCGCAGCGGCGGCAACGTCACGCGCAGGGTCTGGATCTGTTCAGGCTGATTGGATGGCGCATAATACAGATCACGGGCATAGGCTTCCATAATAAAAGGTTGCTGCCTGGCTGTCTGTTCTGATCCAGGAGGGCTAGCCGGCGCAATCAGCGCTACTGGCATGCCCGTCTGCCGCGAGAGCGGTGAGATCAAAAACGGCGCCGGGGATGGATACCTTGCGCCAGCCACACGATACGCCAGGTCGATCAGCAGTCGCCCCAGTTGTGGGGAGGGCGGCAATGGCTCTAGCGGCGGAGGTGGCGGAGGTGGTGGCGATGCTATTTCTGGCTCTGTTGCATAGACCTGCGCTACAAACTGCTGCCATGGAAATCCGGCCGGGTCAGTTTTGCGTCCAGGAGCAATGTCCAGATGGCGCACGAGTTGATGACGCGGAACGTTGTATTGCGCCACCAGTCTCCGTGTGAGCCACAATGCCGCATTGTACTGCGCGGGTGGATAGGGATCACGCCCAGTATTCAGGTTCGATAACTCAATACCGATCGACACCGGGTTACAGCCAGTGTAGTAGTTAATCCGCCGTCCATCAACAATCCAGGTGCTTGGCCCGGCGTGCCAGGCAATATTCTGGTCGGCTACCATCTGCGAAATGTTCCCGGCTTTGTCAATATAATAGTGGATCGAAACCCACGTATTGCGCGTCTGACCGCCACCATTGCGAAGCCAGTTAAAATCCCCGGGAGCAGTGCCGGCAGTCGCATGCAACACCACCATCCGCACCCGACTACTGGTACCCACTTGAAAATGATCCCGTGTCATACCGACCCACTGGATCTGCATACCCTGTTCCTTTGCTATTCAGGCACACGCTGCCTGGTGCCATACTCTTCTTGCATCGTCACTCTTTGATGTGTGAGCGGGTTGGGGTGTTCTAACGTTCTAAGCGTCTGTCTGAAAAAGGGTATGGAGTATGGCAGCCATGCTGCCGCTGTGTTGATAGGAACCCTTTGGCTGCCCAGCGCAAAAGGGCGTACAGGGAGCGTATGCGGCACAGCCCCACACTCCTCTTTTCAGACAGGTACTCACGTTCTACCGCATCACGTCACTGTTGACAGTACGTAACAGTATAGCATGCTGCGGAAGTATCCCGATACGTAACAGGACGCACGCGGTCGCTCGCCGCTACTGTTTTTTCGCCTTCAGCAGTGTGGAAGAAACGTGTTATTTGCCCCAAATTTTCGCTTTCAGCGAAAATTTGGGGCGAGGAAACCCAAAAGTACTGCTCTGCCAAAGGCGAAAAAGGCGTTGTGTTCGAACGACCGCGTATTCATGTACGTAAGCACACGCCAGCGCGATCCTTATTCAGTCACCAGGCCAACGCACGCTGCAACTCAGCCACTGCCGCCTGCATGTGTGGATCATCGGCGGGCGCAAAGTACCACCACTCGACATCCACGAGCTGATCGGGCATAACACCATGGCCTTCGATCATGGTTCCATCAGGCAAGTGGTAGGCCAGTTCGGCCAGCCAGAGCCGTGAGCCGTCGAAAAACTCATGGGCGCGTAAGTTTTCGGTATTACCGGCGCTAGGCATACCCACCACCTGTGCCCGCCCCAGTACTTGCAAGCCAGCCGTAAACATCTCCGCCGCACTGATCGTCTCTGGATCGATCAGCACCACCAGCGGTACCTCAGCCAGCGCCGGTAACGTCATACCCGTTGGTACCACCAGATCGGCCCTAAAAAACCGTCCACGCTGGCTCCCGATCATGCCCCCATCAACAAACAGCGCCAGCGTCTTAAGCATATAATCGACCCGACCGCCGCTGTTGCCTCGCACATCAATGATCAAGCCTGCCAGCGGCTCATCGGCCACGAGTTGTTCCAGATGGAACTGGACGTGCTGATCCAGACGGTCAATATTAAACGTACCAATACGCAAGACTCCAATCTGCGTCCCTGGCAGTAGCTCAACCTCAACCTGCTGAAAGGCACTGGCCGGTATTGCCCGCCGTATAACCTCGATCTGACGCGTCGTTCCCTCGGCAGAACGCACTGTAAGCTCGATACGGCTGCCTGGTGGCCCGCGTACCACCTGCAACGCGCTGGCTCCCCTGGTAGCAATGAGCTGTGGGACAGGCACGCCATCAATCGCCAGCACAATATCACGCCGTTGCAATCCTGCTTCGGCGGCTGGGCCTTCCCGCGCCAGTTGCATGATTAACCAGCCTTCGGCCACGACGCGCAGCGTGGCCCCGATGCCGCTATATTCCAGATGGCCGTGAAAGCGACCCTGCGTTGTCGCAACGTCCTGAGGTGACTCGAACCACGAATGATCGTCATCCAGCGTGATGATCATATCACGTAACACCTGGTAGAACTTTTCGGTAGTCAGTGCCGCGCTCACCCGTGGCGCAAAAGTAGCGCGGATGGTATCCCAATCCAGACCATTATAGTCATCATACACATAATTGTCGCGTACTACCGTCCAGACCTGATCGAAGAGTTGTGCGCGCTGATCGAGTGTGAGGGGCATCAGAGTCGCTGTGGGTGCCAGCGGTGCCACCGTTATGGTTGGAGTTGGCGTATGCGTCGAGCGAGGCGTAGACATTGGACGGGGCGTAGCGGGCACATCCACAATGACCGCAACGGACGGGGTCGTGGTGGGTGGCAGGGTTATGGGCGCGAACACGAACTGGCAACAGGTCAACACACCCACACAGAGGATAACTAGAATGACTGTACGCAATGTCCGTATGTTCTCTATCTCTAGCTTAAAACGAAAAAGGAAAGATATGAGTATAATACCACAGCAGCATGCAAATCGGAAGGTAACAAATCTCTATGATGCAGCATTCCACTCCGCACGTTCCAACAGCGGCCGATATGATCGAGTTCAGTCCAGGGCATCCCGATCCCGCCTTACTGCCGGTTGCAGGCATGGGTCGGGCGGCAATGGAGACCGTCCAACAGGCTGGCCCTCTGGCGTTGATGTACGGTGCTGAACGTGGGCCGGCGGCATTACTCGACCAGTTGCGCACCCATATCGGTCAACAAGAGGGCACAATGCCTCCGGGAGACTGCATGATGATTACGGGTGGCATCTCTCAGGCACTGGATATGCTGTGTGCGCGGTTGACCCGGCGCGGTGATATTGTGCTGGTTGAGTCACCCACCTATCATCTGGCATTGCACATCTTTCGCGATTATGGCCTGACCCTGGCACCTATTCCGGTTGATGACCAGGGTTTGCGCGTTGATATGGTGGAAAATGTGTACAAGACGTTGCAGCTCCAGGGTCAGCAGGTACGCTTTCTCTATACCATTCCCACCTTCAACAATCCGACTGGCATGAATCTGGCACCTGAACGCCGGAGCGACCTGGTCGCGTTGGCTCAACGGACAGGCTTGCTGATTATCGAAGACGATGCCTATCGTGAGTTGTGGTACGATGCGCCGCCACCGCCGTCGCTCTGGCAACTGGCACCGGTCGGGCCGGTCATTCGCCTTGGATCGTTTACCAAGGTGCTGGCACCAGGCCTGCGATTAGGCTGGATGCTCGCTACGCCCGCTATTGTGCAACGCTGTCTAAATAGCGGCTTGCTCAACAGTGGTGGTGGTATCAATCATTTCACGGCCCAGGTGGTTAGCACGTTTCTGGCCCAGGAAGGGTTTGATGCGCATCTTACCATGCTGCGCGATGCCTATCATCGTCGCCGTGATATTCTCCTGGCAGCACTGGCCCGCTATCTGCCCAACGACTGTACCTGGCGCACACCAATGGGTGGCTTCTTTGTCTGGATTCGCTTGCCGACACACTACGATACGGCACGCCTGCTACCGACATCCCACGCCGCCGGTGTCGGCTTTGTGCCCGGTCATTGCTTCTACAGCGGCAGCGGTGGCGAGCGGTATCTACGCCTCTCGTTTAGCCTGCTGACACCCGAAGTCATGGAGGAAGGAGTGCGCCGCCTGAGTAACGTCTTACTCCGCTAATTCCATAATGCTGAACGAGTGTTGATCGCGGTTCATCGCCAGGCTCCCAGGACAATGACGGTACCCGGCTCTATTGACGCTCTGCGCACTTTATAGTACACTCCTTATGACCAACAATAAAAAACAAAACCTTCGGGGCAGGGTGTAATTCCCGACCGGCGGTAATACTGAAGGCGATCACAGCCAGATCATTGGTGATTGTCGCACAGTTAGCCCGCGAGCCGCAAGGCAGACTCTGGTGTGATCCCAGGGCCGACGGTATAGTCCGGATGGGAGAAGGTTTGGACTGGCGCGTACTGGTCAGATCAACGTCGGGCAGGTTATCAACCTGCTCATTGCGGTGTATCTCGATTCAAGCGCGTGCCACGTTGTGCATGCCTGAACCCACCGCATGCTGCGCCCCCCGAAGTTAGACGCTGGGGAGCGTTGCAATGAACTTCCCACTTGCTCATCAATCGAACGATCTACCGCCTGCTGCTGCGATGCACCTGGCTATTGACCAGGCACGCACGGTTAGCGGGCGCACCAGTCCCAACCCGCCGGTTGGGGCCGTTGTCATCCAGAATGGTGTTGTCGTTGGCATGGGTGCCACACATCCGCCCGGCGGCCCGCATGCCGAACGGGTGGCGCTGCAGATGGCCGGCGATCAGGCACGCGGGGCCGACCTGTATGTGACCCTGGAACCGTGTACTTTCTACGGACGCACCCCCCCCTGTACCGAGGCCATTATTGCCGCCGGTGTGCGTCGCGTCTACTATATTGCTCGCGATGATGACCCACGGATGGGTGCTGGTGCTGCCAGTTGCCTGCACACCGCCGGTATCGAGACCATCCAGATGCCTGATCTCGATGGTGCCGTGGCCGACTTGCTGGCACCGTTTCGCTGCCGCGTCACTGCCGGGCGTCCACTGGTAACGATCAAGTACGCCATGACCCTTGATGGACGCATTGCTACCATCACTGGTGCCAGTCGCTGGATCAGCGGCGTAGCGGCTCGCCGTCAGGTTCACGTCCTCCGCGACCACGTGGACGCGATCATGGTGGGCGTGGGGACAGTGCTGGCCGACGATCCGCAACTCACAACCCGCCTCGATGATCACTGGCGTCCCGTGCAGCATCCGCTGCGAGTGATCGCCGACAGTCACGGGCATACGCCGCTGTCGGCACGGGTGCTAGCCGCAGATCTGCCCGGTCAGACGCTGATCGCCACGGTCGATCCCTCGCCCTCGTGGGTCGCGGCGGTGACAGCGACTGGCGCACAGGTGCTACACCTGCCGCCCGATTCCACCGGGCGGGTTGCGCTCGTGCCGTTGCTTACGCATCTGGCAGCGATCGGCGTGAACCATGTGCTGGTAGAAGGCGGTACTCGCTTGCTCGGCGCACTGACCGCTGCTGGTCTGGTTGATGAAGTGTGGGCCTTTATCGGGCCAAAACTGGTCGGTGGTGCCAAAGCTCCCGGGCCGCTGGGCGATCCGGGAGTAGCCAGGATTGCAGACGCGCAGCAACTCAGCATCCGTCGTGTAGAACGCTACGATCAGGATGTACTGCTGGTCGCCACGGCGACGAATGTGCCGTGGTGGGAGGCGTCTGTGCGGTAGCACGTTTCAACGTTTCAACGTGCTACCGTGTCAACGTGTGGCCTTTTATAGAGCGATGCGGTGTGCGGAATAATATCACCATCAGCGGAGGGCAACGTATGTTTACGGGAATTGTCGAAGAAATCGGCCAGGTTCTGGCCGCAACGACCGATCAGGAGCGCGATAACACGCTCACCATTGGCTGTCGTCTGGCACTGCAAGATGCTCGTCTGGGCGATAGCATTGCGGTCAACGGTGTCTGCCTGACGGTCACGGCTCTGGCCGATGACCGGTTTTCGGTTGGCGTCAGCCCTGAAACGTTGCGTCGTACCAACCTGGGCTTGCTAGGCGTGGGTGATCCAGTCAACCTGGAACGCTCGCTCACTTTTGGCGGGCGCATGGGCGGCCACTATGTGCAGGGACATATTGATGGGACGGGCGTCATCACGTCGATTGTCCCCGACGGCGAGTCGCGCCGGGTGACGATTCGCCCGCCACACAACTTGCTGCCCTACATTGTCGAGAAGGGCTTTATTGCCGTCGATGGCGTCAGCCTGACCGTGGCGGAAATGCACGCCACCAGCTTTACGATTGCGCTGATCGCCTATACCCAGGAGGCGGTGATCATGGGCCGGCAAGAGGTTGGTGCCCATGTGAACCTGGAGGTCGATACTATTGCCAAGTATGTGGCGCGGCTGGTTGCGCCATACCACGTCGCTTGATCAGCGAGATCTGCATTATAAGGAGAGTTGTCATGTTGACATCCATCGCGGAGGCGCTGAACGACTATGCTGCCGGGCGTATGATCATTGTTGTTGATGACGAAGACCGCGAAAACGAGGGTGATTTGCTTTGTGCGGCGCAGTTTGTCACTCCGCAAACAATCGCATTTATGGCCCGCGAGGGACGCGGCCTGATCTGCCTGGCAATGACAGGCGATCAACTCGACCGGCTCGAACTGCCACTGATGGTCACCAACAACACGGCCCGCCTCGGCACCAACTTCACGGTATCGATCGAGGCTGCACATGGCGTCACTACCGGCATTTCGGCAGCCGACCGTGCCCACACGATCAAGGTAGCGATTGATCCGGCCAGTCAGCCCCACGACCTGAACCGGCCCGGTCATATCTTTCCGTTGCGCGCAGTTGAGGGCGGCGTGCTGGTGCGGGCCGGGCATACCGAGGCTGCTGTAGACCTGGCGCGCATGGCCGGACTACAGCCAGCCGGCGTACTCTGTGAGATTATGAATGCCGATGGCACCATGGCGCGTATGCCGGATCTGCAGCAGTTTGCCGCCCGCCACGACCTGAAGATGATCAGTGTGGCACAGATTATTGCCCATCGCCGCCAGCATGAGCGCCTGATACAACGCGCAGCCGAGGCCACCCTGCCCACGCGCTACGGTGTCTTCCATACCATTTCCTACACCAGCCCCTACGATCCCAATGATGCCATCGCGCTGGTGATGGGTGAGCCTTCAGCCGACGAACCGGTGCTGGTACGTGTACATTCCGAGTGCTTGACGGGTGATGTGTTTGGGAGCCTGCGCTGCGATTGCCGGGCACAACTCGAACAGGCGATGGAGGGCATTGCTGCTGCCGGGCAGGGCGTCATCCTCTACCTGCGCCAGGAGGGACGTGGGATTGGTCTGCACAACAAACTGCGCGCCTATGCCTTGCAAGAGCAAGGCTTCGACACGGTGGAGGCCAATGAACAACTGGGTTTTGCTGCTGATCTGCGCGACTATGGCATCGGTGCCCAGATTCTAGTTGACCTGGGGCTGCGTCGCATTCGCCTGATGACCAACAACCCCAAAAAGATCGTAGGGTTGCAAGGCTATGGCCTGGAGATAGTGGAACAGGTACCGCTGCAAACCACTCCCACCCCCTACAACGCCTCCTATTTGCTCACAAAACGTGAGAAACTGGGGCATCTCCTGGAGGTATCATATGCGCACGTTTGAGGGTACCCTGATCGGGAGCGAACTACGGGTAGGGATTGTTGTCAGCCGCTGGAACGAATTTATCACCACGCGCCTGTTAGAAGGGGCGCTTGACGGCCTGCGGCGGCATGGCGTCGATCCCGATCATATCACCGTCGCCTGGGTACCAGGATCGTTCGAGATCCCCCTGGCCTGCCGCCATATGGCTGTCAGTGGGCAGTATGATGTGCTGATTACCCTGGGAGCAGTTATCCGGGGCGCAACCTCACACTACGATCATGTTGCCAGTGCCGTGACGAGCGGGGTGGCGCAGGTAGGGTTAGAAACCGGCGTGCCGTGCATTTTTGGGGTGCTTACGACCGAGAATATCGAACAGGCCATCGAGCGGGCCGGTACCAAGGCCGGGAACAAAGGCTTTGAGGCGGCGGCGGCGGCGATCGAGATGGCAACGTTGCTCTGGGCACTGCGCGAAGAGTGATGACATGACGTGTAGTGCGGGTGAGACACGAGACGCGAGGCGAAGCCGCATACATAGCTGATTTACATATGGTAACATGGTGGTAACGGTAATCGGGTTATAATGAATGATATGGATGCCCAGGGCTGTATAGCCCGACATGTTGATCATTCCCTATGACAGGAGTTATGTGGTGGCTTGCAGCCCATGCCCTTTTCGTCTCCGGCAACCTGGAAAAAACAGGTAACGTAGCACTCTGCCGAAGGTAAAAAAGACGGCTGGTTTGAGCAACCGCGTTTCTACCCTATGAACACTTCGGAGCAATGTTATGAATCCATTACCACTCATATCATCACAGCATGCTAACACCAGTCCGAATACCCTGGCAACGTTCAGCTTTACCAGCCCACTTGAGAGTCGTCAGATGAGCCTGCGTAGTCGGCGCACGATGTTGGCATTAAGCTACCTGATTGAAGACTATGCTGGTTATACAGACAATACCTACCTGATTGCCACCTTTCAGCGCTTTTCGCTCTATCAGCGCCAATATGAACGCTACCAGCGCCTGGCACGGCACTGTCCGCAGATCTACGTGCTGGGACTTCCCGATAAGACCCTCCCCACATTACCGAACGTTACCGTGCTGCCCCTGGAACCATCCTGGCCGCTTATTCATGAATGGGTAGTCATTGCCAGTGGCCCGACATGCTGTGTAGGGTTGCTCGCCTATGACCGTGAGCAGCGAACCCCTGCTCGGTATTCGCGGCATTTTCATGGGTTCTGGACAACCAACACTGCGATCATTGACGAGCGGGTGGCGGCATTCTACGCGGCTCTGGGTCAACCAGCGCCAACGATTATGCGTGACAATTATGCCACCCATCATACGACCATGGCCCTCCAGAAAGAGTTGCCATCACGCTTACGCCAGATATAATCACCAACGCGGAGGTACTCATGCACACAGGGGTGCTGCGCCTGTTTCTAATTCGCCACGGTGAAGCCGTTGGTAATACCGAGATGCGCTATCTGGGTTGTCAAGATGACCCGCTGACCGAACATGGTCACTGGCAAGCCGACTGCCTGGCGCAGGCCTTCCGTACATTGCCCATCCAGGCCATCTATACCAGTCCGCTGCAACGCACCGTTGCGACTGCCAGCGCTATTGCCCACGCTTGTGAACGACCGCTGCACGTTGAAGCCCGTCTGCGCGAGGCTTCGTCGGGTATCTGGGAAGGATTGACCCGCGCCGAAGTATTGGCCCGCAGCGCCGAGGACGCGCAGCACCTGCACCAGTGGGAACAGAACGCCGACTGTGCACCACCCGGTGGTGAGTCGCTACAAGCAGTACAGGTTCGTACCCTCGAATTTATAGACGAATTAGTCTGTACCTACACTAATGAATGGCTGGCGTTAGTTACCCACGTTAGCCCGATCAAGGCACTCCTGTGTGCCACACTCAATATGCCGCTGATTAATGCACGCCATCTCTTCCTTGACCCGGCCACAATTAGCGTGATCGATTGGGGGCATAAACCCGTGCTGCGTCTGTTCAATGCCCATGCGCATCTGGGGTGGACGGCCGCACGGTGGATGCAAACAGCCTTCTAACCACGCCGTTAGTACTACATGGGTATCCCCCATATAGCCGGTACCATCTCCGCGCTATGGCATATTGCCCTGGATTTCGTACCGGGTTATAATGGGAATAAGGAGAATGGTATGACTGAGTTCCATACGACAGACGATATTGCAACCCTGATCCAGGAGGGTCAGGCGGCGCTGCTGGCAGGCGATACCTATGAAGCGCGTCAGCGCTTCCGGCGCGTGGTCGAGGTCGATCCTACGAACGTGGCCGGTTGGATAGGCCTGGCCGGTGCCGTGCGCCCCTATAAAGAGAAGCAGCAATATCTGCAACGGGCGCTGGAACTGGATCAGACCAGCACGGAAGCCCGTGCCAGCCTGGAATATGTGGAAGCCAAACTGGCTATCGGCGAGATCCTGGCACCACGCGGTGTTTCGACCCCCGTGGATGATCCGATCCTGACTTCCTTCGACGTACCACACAGCGCAGCACAGAACGAGTATGCAGACCTCGAACCGGCAACCGACATTCAGTACTGTTATATCCATCCGGATCGGGAAACTGGACTACGTTGTACCCAGTGTGAACGCCCAATTTGTGCCGAATGCATGGTGCGTGCGCCTGTTGGTCAACTCTGCCCGGAATGTGCCCGTGCCCGCCGCCCGCGCAACTATCAGGTATCCGCTGGCAATCTGGCTGTTGCCGGTGTGATCGGCATCGTCGGTTCTTTCTTTGCCAATTTCGTGGCGGCTCAGTTCTTATTCATGCTTGGGTTCTTTGCTTTTTTTCTGGCCTTCATTCTGGCTCCGATGATCGGCGAATTGTTTGTGCGTATCCTGGATCGAGTCACGCATGGCAAGCGTGGCAAAGAAATGCAAGTGACGGTCGGCATCGGCATTGGTCTGGGGGCAGCCCCGCTGATCATCTTGCCGTTCCTTTTAGGAGCGTTCCCATCGCTTCCATTATTACTCTTCATCATTATGACCATTACGACTGCAGTGGCCCGTTTGCGCTGAGGAGTGGTATCGCCATCTCCCAGATGCGCGTCGAGAAGTGAAGGGGATAGGAGGTACGTGGTGGTTCATTTGCTCTGTTTTTGCCTGCGGCAGCATGATAGCAACAAGCGACCGCGTAACTCGTGTAGGCGTTACAGAACTGTCATCAAGGTGGCAGCATTTTCACTTGCGCCATTCTTACCGAAGTCGCTATAATGCGAATGTTTATGCATATGATACCAGTCTTGCCAGAATGAGCGTGCTTTTGCATCAACCTGCCAATCATCCCTGGTGGTCAGCCACATTGAATATGCGGAGTATGTAGGAACGACGTTCGTCGTTCTTACGACGCCAGAAACGACGGACGTCGTTCCGACGTATCCTGCAACATCACGGTACTCAACCACGAGGGGCAACCAAAGGAACAGTAACAACATATGAACCAGACTGGTAATGACACAGAGAGTGAGGCAGTCTGATGGAGCAGGTTTTGCAACATATGCGTCGTGCAGAGCGTGGAACACAAAATCCACTCGACGATATTGAGCAGCAGATGCGGGAAAACATTTTCGGCCAGGAGCGGGCAATCGAAAGTATTATTCGGGTTCTCAATCGAGCGCGATTCGGGTTTTCAGCCGGCAATCCGCGTCGACCACGAGCGACGCTGTTGTTTCTGGGGCCGACCGGGGTGGGAAAAACCGCAACGGCACGCCGCCTGGCCCAACTGCTACGGCCCGATGAGGAAGCCTTTCTCAAAATAGATTGCTCGCTCTTTAGTCAGGGCCATGAAGTCTCGGCACTGGTTGGCGCTCCCCCTTCCTATGTAGGCCGTGACCAGAAGCCGCTGCTGAACCCGGATATTATCGAGCAGGAGAACAGTGTTGTTCTCTTTGACGAGATTGAGAAGGGCCAGCCGGAACTGTGGAATTTGCTGCTGCAAATTATGGAGGATGGTGAGATCTTGCTGTTGAATGGCGGGCGACGCGTATCGTTCCACAACAGCCTGATTATTCTAACGACCAATGTTGGGGCAAAGGAGATGGTTGATTTTCTGGATCGACGTACGATCGGCTTTCGCACGCCCCATCACGACGTAGAGTCGACCGGTCAACAGATCTACCAGATTGGGTTTGAGGCCCTGCAGCGCGTCTTTCAGCCCGAATGGATTAATCGCCTGGACGAGATCATTGCCTTCCGCCCACTCTCCAGTGACATCCTCCGCCAGGTACTCAACCGTATGTTAGACGAGAGTAATCAGCAGTATCTACGCCACGGTATTAGCGTCGAAGTATCACCGGAGGCCAGGGAATATCTTTTGCAGAAAGGCTTTGAGGCTCGCTTTGGGGCACGCCCACTGCGCCAGTGCCTGCTCAAAGAACTTGATGCGCCGCTGTCAGATCTGCTGGCTTCGGGTGGTATTCCACACGGTAGTCGAGTATTGGTCGTTGCGACAGGTATTGATAAGCATGGTCAGGCACTTGAATTCTATTACGAGGAAGCCCCGGAACTTCTACGTCGTGCCGAGGAATTGCGGGCCGAAGAGGTTGGACGCGCACCTGCTGATGGTCCACAACAACCCAGTGTCAGCTTGCACAGTGAACGCCTGGGAGGATTGGAGAACAGCGCCAGTTCATCGGGCATTCGTGGCCCGCGCCTATCGCCCCGTCGCAATATTGAGAGTGGGCGCAACCGCTAAGCGCCTCTCTGCAAAGTGGCGCGATCTCCTCTCTCCTTTTTTCAAGTGTGGTTGGGGTGAGATCGCTTTGTAATGAAAAAACGCCTTTTCTATCGCAATCGCTGTTGGTCCGTGTTCACTCTGCGCCTGGGGGCGAGGGCGAGACGCCCTCGTCTCCGCGATAGACGGCGTCCTGCCCGCCGTCGTGCATATGCGGGCGGGACACCCGTGCGCCCAGGCGCACCATAAACGCTGACGACCGTGCCTACCCCCAGATGTGAATAGTTACATTCTGCGCTGGTATTGACATACTATGACAGACCATAGTATAATAACTGTTCAATCCCCACACATAGAAGCGTTGACAACACCAGGTAATATACGGTAAAGTAGATGTGTGCGAAAAGTTGCTCACCTACGAGGTATGTATGTCCCCTCTGACACTTGATTCGCGTCAATTAGAGACCCTCAGCCAGCTTCTGGTAGCTGGTGGCTACTATGATGTGACCGAATTGCTGCAAGCGTCCCTGGAACGTCTGGTGGCGTTCTGGCCGGCCCAGGCGGGTATGCTCATTTATCATACGCCGCATGGAGAAATCATACGTTTGGAACATGGCCCGCTTGATCACGAAGCACGTACTCTGATCGAACAGGCGCGTACCGACTCGGCCCGTCGTGCCAGTGGGAATGAGCCAACGATTGGATATTATTCACTTGAAGATGGGCGTGAATTACTCGAGTTACCCTTACAAAGCAGTGGACAGGGAGTGGGCCTGCTCCATCTGGTAGTCACCGAAACCAACCTGGAAAAACAGGCGGGCTTACCAACCAACCTGAAAGCGGAAGAGGATTTGCTGATCCTCCTGGTGCGAGCGATTGGCGGTGAAGCGGATAAACTGGCCATGTTACGTCGAGCTGAACGTGATTTGCGCGAGCTGCATCTCTTGTACGAAATCGGCCAGTCGCTCTCGATGAATCTCGATCTTTCCAGTCTCTTGAATGACATCAAGCAGCGGGTGCCGCAAGTTGTTGGCGCTGAACGCTGCTCGATCTTTATTCTGGATGAGGAACGCAACGAACTCGTTCTTGAGATTTTGAATCAAACGCAAGAACTGCGTATGCCGGCTGATAAAGGCATCGCCGGCTGGGTAGCCTCGCATGGCATCGGGCAGATTGTCAACGATGTACGGCAAGATCCACGCTGGTATGATGGGATTGGCCGTGAGGTGGACTTTGTCACCCGCTCGATCCTGTGTGTGCCGATGCGCGTGAAGGATCGTATGATCGGAGTGATGCAATTGCTCAATAAGCGCAATGGAGCGCTCTTCACCGACCAGGATATGCAGTTGCTGACCACGTTGGCATCACAGGCCGGGATTGCAATAGAGAATGCGCGTCTCTATCAGAGCTTGAAGCAAGAACGCGATCGCCTGCTGACCAAGGAGGAAGAAGTACGGCACGCGATTGCGCGAGATCTCCACGATGGCCCCACCCAGAGTATTGCCGCCATTGCCATGAATATCGAGTTTATCAAACGGTTGCTCACGGCCATGCCCGAACGTGTCAGTGCTGAACTCGATATACTCTCCGAACTGGTGAACAAAACCAGCTATGACATTCGGACGTTGTTGTTCGAGTTGCGCCCGCTGGGGTTAGAAACGCAAGGGTTGCTGGTTACGCTGCAGCAGTATGTTGCGCGCTGGCGCGATTTTTCTGGAAGTGGTATTCAATTGCGCCTGGAAGCTCCCGCTACTATCCCGTCCCTATCCCATGAAACCGAGGCCGCTACTTTTATGATTGTGCAGGAGGCAGTCAATAATGCGCGTAAATATGCCGAATCACCCGAAATTACGATCTACCTGTATGCCGAAGAAGATCATTTAATCGTCAGTGTGCGTGATCGTGGCCAGGGATTTGATGTGGCTCGTATCGAAACCAGTCGCACAGTGCGTAATAATCTGGGCTTGCTGAATATGAAGGAACGGGCACGTTTGATCGGAGCTGACTTGCGCATCCGTTCTGAAATAGGAGTTGGCACGACAGTGGAGTTACGGTTGCCGCTGGCATAGCGCGTGGTTAGAGCAGCGTGATCCCGGAATGGATAGTGCTGCGATTCTGTGGAATGCATCTGGTTGCATGCACTCCATAGAGCCGCTGTGGTTGCTCCCCTTACTCTCCTCCAGTCAGAACGATTGCGGACGCGGTGAAGCTTACCCCCGCCAACGAATGGCTAACGAATAAATGAATAGTACTACAATGAGACTTCGTCGCGGCGGGGGTACGGGGGAGTGCGGCCCCGCCCATGTTCCCGTTCTGGTGCGGCGCGGCTTCGCTGCGCCCTTCCCCCCCGGCCCCTTGCGGGGGGTGCGGCGGAGAGGCGTTGCATGCAGCGCCTCTCCACCCCTCTCACCATCTCTTTCCAGCGGTGCTTATAATTTGCAGCGCAAAGTTGACACATCAGGCATCCCTTGCGATAATCAGGTTGACCAGCAGGTATGGTACAGGTGATGCACGGTCGTCCTGATAAAACAGAGACACGGAGCCTGAATGTGGTGGTCGCATCGGGCACAATTCGTATGGATAAGCAGACGCAAAGAAGCGAGGGGTACAATGACAGAGTCTTATCGCATTGAAAAGGATTCACTGGGAGAAATGCAGGTACCGGCAGACGCGCTGTATGGTGCCCAGACCCAGCGAGCAGTGTTGAACTTTCCCATCAGTGGCATACGCTTCTCACGCCCGTTTATCAAGGCCCTGGGGATTGTCAAGCAGGCAGCCGCCCAGGCTAACCGGGATATGGGCTTGCTCGACCAGGAGAAGGCAGCGGTAATCATTGAGAGCGCCCAGCAAGTGATCGATGGCGGGCTTGATGATCAGTTCGTGCTAGACATCTTTCAAACGGGCAGTGGTACCTCAACCAATATGAACGCGAATGAGGTCATTGCTAATCTCTGTACCGAGAAAATGAGTGGGGATCGTGGCAGCAAGCTCATTCATCCCAACGATCACGTCAATATGTCGCAATCATCCAACGACGTCATTCCCACGGCCATGCATGTTGCTGCTCGTGTGTCGATCGAACACGAGTTGGTACCCGCCCTGAGTGCGTTGCATGATGCACTACAGGCCAAGGCAACCGAATTCGATGATGTATTGAAGAGTGGCCGTACTCACTTGATGGACGCGACTCCAGTGCGATTGGGGCAGGAGTTTGCGGGCTATGCGACCCAGGTGCGCAAAGGTATACAGCGTGTGCAGGCGGCCTCGAATGAACTGGCTGAACTGCCACTCGGTGGGACAGCAACAGGTACCGGGATTAACTGCCCACTAGGCTTCCCAGAAAAAGCAATAGCGTACATTAGCGCAACGACCGGGCTGTCGTTTCACGAAGCCGAGAACCATTTTGAGGCCCAGGCCGCCAAGGATGCCTATGTCAACGCGGCAGGCGCGCTCAACACGCTGGCCGTCTCGCTCATGAAAATTGTCAATGACCTGCGCCATCTCTCCAGTGGCCCGACCAGTGGCCTGGCCGAGATTCGCTTGCCCGCCATTCAGCCCGGTTCATCGATCATGCCGGGCAAGGTCAATCCCGTGATGAGCGAGGCGGTCATGATGGTCTGTGCCCGGGTTATGGGCAACCATACTACGATCACGATCAGTGGTACCCACGGCAATTTTGAACTGAACGTGATGATGCCAGTGATGGCCCACGCTATGCTGGAAAGCATTAGTATCCTGACCGGTGCCTGCAATGCGTTTCGGATTAACTGTCTGGAGGGTATTGAAGCTGACCGTGAACGCTGCCGCGAGTTGCTCGAGTTAAATCCATCGATCGCCACCGCGCTTAACAGTGCGATTGGCTATGATCAGGCGGCGAAAGTCGCCAAGAAATCGGCCAGCGAGCGTAAATCTGTGCGTGAGGCGGCCAAAGAAATGGGCTTGCTCTCCGACGAGCAACTGGATGAGTATCTGAATGTGCGTGATATGACCGAACCAGGTATTCCCGGTAGCGGTCCGGTTGGTGGTGGTGGCTAATTCGACTGTCCGTTCAAGCAGGTACAGGCGCATCTTGGATACATCCTGAGGTTCGCACGTCTGTCAGGACAGCGCATCTCCGCTTACTAAACGAGGGTACAGCAGCGGTACAGTAGATGCTTATCCGGTATACAAAAATGGCCCCGCTGCTGTGCCTTTACCAGCGCACTTCTCTTAACCGTCAGAGCTGACGCGGTTGCTCCAGGCTGACGTCTTTTTCGCCTGCAGCAGCAGAGATGCTCTGTTATGTTCCATTTTTCACCTCCGGTGAAAAATGGAACATAACTTATTCATGGTTCCAGCACAGGTCAGCCCAGGTTTGAACCGTCATTTTGGCGGGGGTGAAACCAGATTGGTATTAACCGTGACGATGCAGGTTCACTGCATGTAGATCTAAGTAGGTATCAATAAGTTTTTGTCACTTCAGCGAACTGTCACAAACCACATGCCCCATCAGGAAGCGCTACACAGAACAACCCCTATAGCACGAACAAATTGATACCTACAGGACGTACGCCGTCGCGTGAACCCAACGTTCCTTCGACTACGCTCAGGACAAGAGGTGAACAGACCACCGCGTACGTCCTGACTTACTTAAAACGAAATCCTTATGTCTGTTACCGGGTTACGTTTGTGCTAATTATAGTAGTATTATTACCTATCGTGGTACCAGTACCAGAGAACCATAGACATGTGAGCGCAAAAATGGTATGTATTAAGAGCAAGTTATAGGAACCTGGCCGACAATGCTTGCAAAGTGCCTGCCAGGAGGATGTTCGGAAAGAACCTGCATCATACCGTAGACTCGTCTGATAGACAGTGCTGATAGTAGTACAACGTTGCTTATGCGAACAAAGCTGCAAAAAAACTTCAATTGCGCTGCGCTTCTTCTAACGCTTTCGTTAAGCGTCGCCACCTCCACCACTGACACTGATACCGCATCGTCATCATCAGCTATACCACTGTTTGTTGATACCGATCTGGGTGTTGATGATGCAGTGGCGATCGCCTGGTTGCTCAACAACCGTTCGGCCACCATACTGGGCTTTAGTACCGTTGCTGGTAACACGACGGTAGAAAATGCCACGGCGAATCTGCTCACACTGCTTGCCAGTGCCGATCGGCTGGATTTACCGGTTACTCTGGGCAGTGCTACACCCCTGGAATTTCCCGCCACCCGTATCGGTGCCTTTGTTCACGGGCCGGATGGCCTGTGGTTTAACCAGCAATCGCACGATCTCACACAGATACCCACCGATGCGCCGGCCGCGATCGCTGCGGCTGCCCGCGCTCAGCCTGATCTAACACTGATTGCGCTGGGGCCGCTTACGAATGTTGCACGGGCTGTGCAGCAGTTTCCATCTGATCTGGCGCACAAACGACTGGTTGCGCTGGTTGGTGCCCAGAAGATGGGCAATACAACGCCTGTAGCCGAATTTAATAGCTATGTTGACCCGCATGCGCTAGACATCGTGCTGGGCAGCGACCTTGATGTCACCCTGATCACACGTGAGGCCTTTGTCCAGCTTCAGGTCGATGCTGTTCTATTTCCGCGTCGTCTGAGTCAACGGGGTGATCGGTTAGGGCAGTTGCTTGCTGCCAGTCTTACACCCTACCTGCAATTCCAGACGGACAGGGACGAACGCCCGCAGCGCGATGCTGCTCGCCAGCGGCGGCGTTCTGTTGCGATCCCGGATGCAGCGGCGGTGATCTATGCCCTGCATCCTGAACTGGGCCGCAGTACCTCGGCGCTGGTAAAGGTTATGACTGCGGCCAGTTTGAGCCGGGGCCAGACAATTATCGGCACCGAGTTGAGTGCCAGAATACCAATGATCGCCACCGATGCCGAGCTATCGGCGCTGGCAGAACAGGCATTTCTGCCCGATTTCGACTTCAACACCGCACTGATGGCTATTTTGCAGCGTCAGCCCGATAATGCGCATGTTGTACTGAATGTTGATGGTCGGGCAATGAGTCGCATACTCGAACGGGGGTTAATGCGTTCAACCTGATGCCCGACCTGTGTTCGCTGGTGTGTTCTCGCTCTCTATGAAAGGTCAGATTATGGATCGTATTACCGATATATTGCTGACTGACCTGCGTCATCTTATTGCTGACCTGGGTAAAGGCGGAGGCATGATCAGTCCTTCGATCTACGACACAGCCCAGGTGCTGCGCATGGCCCCCCCGGCAGAGGATGTCTGGCCGGCCATAAACTGGCTGTTGGAACAGCAACAGCCTGATGGCGGTTGGGGCAACCCGGCCGTACCCCTGGCGCGTGATCTCTCTACTCTGGCCGCAGTCCTGGCGCTACAGGCTTACAACCAGCGCAAAACAACCCACGCCGCTATCCAGGCTGGACTGGCTTTCTTGCGCCGACAGGCTCATCAATGGGAACATCCGCTTCCTGATGATCTGCCTGTCGGCATTGAGTTGTTGTTGCCTTGCCTGCTCGAAGAAGCGGCGTTGATGGATTTGCACCTCTCGCACGAACCCTATGCCGCGCTCGTTAATCTGGGCAACCGTCGCCGGCGTATGATTGCGCAGCTACCGCTCCAGGCGGGTACCACTGCCGTGCATTCCTGGGAAGCCTTCGGCACTGTGCCCGACCCGACGCTGATCGACGGATCGGGGGGCATCGGCCACAGCCCGGCGGCCACAGCGGCCTGGCTTCGCGCTGCAGATAGACAGCCTGATCTGGCCGACGCCTGCGCCTCGGCGCGGCATTATCTCGAACAGGCGGCTGCGGCCACGGGTGTCAATATACCTGGTGTTGTCCCGACTGCCTGGCCGATTACGCGCTTTGAGCAGTCATTTGTATTATATGCCCTGGTCATTGCTGCATTAATTGATCATCCTGCATTGCAAGCTGTGATCAAACCACAGATTGCTGATCTTGCCCTGGCACTACGCTCGTCAGGTCTTGGATACAGTGATTTTTTTGTGGCTGATGGCGACGATACGGCGGTAGCATTGGGTGTACTTCAAGCAACTGGTGCTAAAGTCGATCATGGTATGCTAAAACAGTATCAACAAGATACCCATTTCTGTACATATTTCGGTGAACTTCAGCCTTCTTTGTCAGTCACAGCGCGTGCAGTACATACGTTGCGACTTATGGGTATAGAGACGAACCAGCCACAGACATATTTGATTGAATATCAACAAGCTGATGGCCGCTGGTCTGGTGATAAATGGAATGGTTCCTGGATATGCACCACCTGTCAGATACTGATTGCATTGAACGGCAGCGGACAAAACAGGATCATTGAACGTGGGATACAGTGCTTGCTGGATCATCAACATCCTGATGGTGGATGGGGCACATCAGGTTCTGCTCATGAAGAAACCGCCTATGTTGTTCTGGCATTACGAGCGTTGCGCAATCAACATATGTTTCTTCCAGTTTGGGAGCATGCACTGCAGCGTGCTGAACAATGGATGCGGCACGAGTATCGCCCCTTTGATCAACGTGGTACAAAGATCTGGGTTGCAAAAGAGACATACCGACCAGAGCGCTTTGCCCGTGCTATTGAACTTGCCGCAACATTCCCGCAAACCCCTGTTATCGAGGCAGATTGATGAGAATACATGCGGTCATTCTTGATCGGGATAACACCCTGATGCGTTTTGATCCCCAGGCTGTCGCTTGTCTGGAAGCACAGATCGCCAACATTGCTCCGCAGTTGCCAGACCATGCCGTGCTGGATCTGTGGCAACACTGGCCGGGTTCCTGGCCCCAACACCCGGAGGACGAACCGGCTTTCTGGCGGGCGTTCTGGGGCACACTGGCGGTACAACATAAGCTGAATGCTGCCCAGGAGCAGGCTCTGGGTGCGATCGGGGCTTTCTATCAGACCTGTTTTGTCGCTTTTCCAGATGCCTTGCCCTGCTTGCAGGCACTCAAAACGCAGGGTCTGCGTCTGGCAGTGCTGACTAACTTTGAACTGCCGAGTGTCGCCCGTACGCTGGAGTATGTGGGGATTGACCCGACGCTCTTTGACGTAACCCTGTCAAGCGCGACCCTTGGTTTGCGTAAGCCTGATCCCCGCGTCTTCGCCGCAGTTGCCAGAGATCTGGGCGTATCGCGCTCAGCCTGTGTGTTTGTAGACGACCTGGCTGAACATGTGCGGGCTGCCCGTGCCAGCGGGATGCGGGCTTTCTTGCTTGACCGTACGCGCACCAGTTCTGATTTTGAAGCAGGTGTCCTCTCCACACTAACTGCACTCCCGGCCTGGTGTATCCGCTTGCAGCCCGAGTGACCCATGCTGTGCCACTGTTGATAGTCTTACATTACAACGTTTTTTTGACTGTTAGAAGGAGCCTGTGTTATGATAACCCCATCGCTGGTGCCGACCCTGGAAGAGTTTCTAGCTGCTCCTGACGCACAGGTGGCAGCGGTGGCCCCGGAAACACTGATCTTTGCGGTTGGCGGTACTCGTCGTGCAGCAGCCCTGGCTGGTATATCGCCCCAGAGTGACGACTATGCTCGCTGGTCACGCACACAGATGATGACCTGTATTGCGACCTTTTTTCGACTGGGGGTGCGGCATCTTTTTACGACAGCCATTCGGCCAGGGCAACTAGCCGAAACCGGACGCTATCGTGAACGGTTGTTACACTGGGTAGACTGGGGTCTGGCAGGCTCCGAAGCACTGGCCGAGTATGCCCGGCATAAATGGCGCGTACATCTGTTGGGTACGGAGAGTTTGCCGGAGTTGCAATCAACTGCCGAACGAGTACAGGTGATGACTCAGGATTATTACGAACATACGCTATGGTGGTATGTGGTTCCAGACCGCGAAGCCCCCTGGCAATCGCTGCTGACAGCCGCGCAACGTGTGCAGACGCATACGCGTGCGGCCCTCATCCGTGCTATGTATGGCGAGGATGTTCCGCTGGCAACAATGTATGTGGGTTTCGGCAAACCCATGGTCGCCCCGGATATTCTACCGCCAATCCTGGCAGGAGAAATCCAGTGCTACTGGCCGCAACGTCCTGGGTATACTCTGGATGAAGCACTGATCCGCCGTATCTTTTATGATTATGCCTATCTACGTCCAACCTGGCGCGCTGAGCGATCCGGACGATATGATGATCTGGATGCACAGCGTGCCGCCTGGGAAACGCAGGCTATACTCGGAGTGGGACAGAAACTGGGCGATTTCTGGTATCCTGGTGCCTTCCCTGCTATCTCTACACAAGAGTAAGGAGCAAGAATGAACCGGCAGCGTATTATAAGTGTGATGCTGGTGCTATTAATTTGTATTACTTCTATCCTGCTGATTCTTAGTATCATTCAAGGTAGTATTTTTGATATTATATTAGGGTTTATAGGAGTGGCTATTTTTAGTTTATTACTGATAGCACATCTGCGTGCATGGCCCTGGAGTGCGCATATCATGGTAATTATCAGTACGCTGCTGACCATTGTCAGCAATACACCTGAACTTACCCAGCGACAAATTTCCCTTTCGGTGTTAGTGCCAGCCGTGCTTTCGGCGATGTTACTCCCATGGTACTGGACTATAGGCACTTTTATAGCTTGCATTGTAGGGGTTGCGATCCAATCGGGTGCCCAGGGCCCTCTGTTTGCCCCCGATGTTCTCATTCTTGCGACATTCATTGCGATTGGTATCTCGCTTGCGGGCAGTGTTGCACGCACGGCCCAACGTGCCGCTGAAGCCAACGCCGAACAAGCTACCATGCAGGCACGACTGGCCGAGCAAAAAGCGCATGAGGCTGATCAGAAGGCGATCGAACTGACTCATACATCGCTGGAACTGGCCCAACAAAACGAAGCCCAGCGACGC
>CALANA010000094.1 GCA_937925925.1 uncultured Chloroflexales bacterium
GCTACTCTATGCCGTCGATCCGGATGGCAACCCCAATACGGCCGATGGAGCCAATGTGATCAACCTGAGTCTGGGCACCTTCCGCCGCACGGATCTGCTGCAGGACATTGTGAGCATTGTCACTTGCGATGACGACGACGATGACGATGACGACGACGATGACGACGACGACGATGATGACGATGACGACACGCGACGCTGCAAGACAGGTGGTGATGCGGTTGTGGTCGTGGCTGCCGGTAATGAAGGCAATGATGTGCGCCAGTATCCAGCCGCCGAGGGAGTAAGCGGAAAGCTTGCCGTGGCTGCCAGCACCGAAGCCGATACCCTGGCCAGCTTCTCGTCCTATGGGGCGTGGGTACAGGTCACTGCGCCCGGCGAAGGAATCATCAGCACCGTTCCCGGTGGTGAATATGCCGTCTGGAGCGGCACGTCAATGGCAGCTCCATTCGTGGCTGGTACGGCCGCCCTGGTACGATCACAGCGTCCCAACCTGACCGCTCCTCAGGTAGCAGCACGGATTGTGGATACTGCGGCACCGATCATTGACTCGAACCGGGCAGTCCAGCCAGGAACTGCAGGTACTCCCCGTACCAGGAACACAGCAACGTTACACACGACTCCGAACGTATTCCAGCGCATAGACGCCGCCGCCGCACTGGGATTGCCCGGTGCGCCTGAAGCGTCTACCCATACTGTCTTTTTGCCACTAACCCTACGGTAAGCGAACGAGCGTATTGGGGTTGGTACCAACGTGATGAAGGATTGCGGTCAGGGGCAAGGCATTCAGGGCAGCGAGGTGCAGATCAGCGGCGGGCAACGTCAGGTGGCGCGAGATGGCCCCTGGTACAAGGACGCAACGCATGCCCGCCGCACGCGCTGCCCGGACGCCGTTGGGGGAATCTTCAAACACCAGGCATTGTGTCGCTGGTCGCCCCAGGCCAGCGGCCGCACTCGAAAACAGATCTGGTGCTGGTTTCGTCATCACGACATCTTCGGCGGTGCGAATGCATACGAATCGATTATAGATTTGATGCTGGCGCAACCAGCCTTCAACCCACGCCCGTCCGCTACTGGAGGCAATGGCACAAGGCAGATCAAGCGCATCGGCCTGCTGTAGGATGTCCAGCACGCCCGGCAGCAACGGTTGATCATAGCTCAGCGCGACCTTGATCTGCTGGCGACGGGCGCGTAGGGCGGCAAGGTTAAGCGACCGGGCCACATCCGCCGTTGCCGGGTGCTGCGCCAGCAAACCCACCAGGTGTGTAGCGGCATCGAAGCCGTGGTTGGTTCCCAGCGCATGCTCCCACAGACTCAGCGTCAGTTCCTGATTATATTCGGCGTAAATTTGTCGCCAGCTCTCAAAAGCGGGTGACTCGGTATCCACAATCAGGCCATCAAAGTCAAAAATAAGCGCGGTAATCACAAGGTCACCACACCATTCGGATGCGCCACCCGCTCAATGCGCTGCACACAACCATCACGCAGGTAGATAATGCGATCAGCGTACTGCGCAACCTGCATGTCGTGCGTCACCAGCAGCAAGGTCAATCCCTCCTCACGGATCAAGTTTTGCAACAGGCGCATAATCTCTTTGCCCGTCGTGCTATCCAGATTGCCGGTTGGTTCATCAGCCAGAATGAGCTGCGGGTGGTTCACTAGCGCCCGCGCAATTGCCACCCGTTGTTGCTCGCCGCCGCTCAACTCGGACGGGCGATGCAGCGCCCGCTGGCCGAGTCCCAGTTGGGTCAACAGCGCCAGCGCCCGTTCGCGGCGGACACGGGGCGCTATGTTCGCCAGCATCAGCGGAATTTCAACATTCTCGACCGCGCTGAGAATGGGCATCAAGTTGAAGTTTTGAAAGACAAAGCCGAGGCGATCACGGCGATAGGCAACCAGATCGCGGTCGCTGCTACGCCCCAGTTCCAGGTCGCCCACCCATACCTCGCCGCTGGTGGGGCGCACCAGGCCTCCTACCAGATGCAGCAGCGTCGATTTACCACTTCCACTGGGGCCAACCAGCGCCACCAGTTCCCCACGCTGAATCTGCACATCAACGCCGCGTAGCGCATCAACAAACGTCTTGCCCATTGGATAGCGCCGCGCCAGTGCGACGGTTCGGATCAGCGGTTGTGTCTGTGTCACTCTAGCCCTCGTCCTTTTTTACACGGGTTATGCAGTCACTCGTCGCCACGGTCTTTTTCGTCTTAAGCCAGTAAGGGCACACGACTGTGTGCCCTTACGCTCCGCATTGCCCATAATCGGGTCAATCACCCAATTCCTGCAAAGCCTCGGCCACGCGCACCGCATCGTCGGCACTCAGCGTACCGGCAACAATAATGCGCACGTCGTCTTCGACCCAGCGCAACAGGCTACCCGGTTGATCATCGCCACTGGTAACCAGCGTCGCCTCCTGATCCCGCACGGTGATTGTCTGCACTTCGCTACCGATTGGCGGCTGGCGCTCGGCCGCCACCTCATCGCTACTCTGCACAATACTGAAGGTTACCTGACTGCCCACATAGTTCTGGATCACCATCTTGTCACCGATCACCTGCACATCAACCAGCGTCGCATCCAGCGGCAAATCGGCGGGACTGAGCAGCACAAAATCGACCTCAGCCGCGGCTTCCTCCAGTGACAGCGAACGCGGACGCATTTGCGCCGCCAGTTCAGCCACGTTGACTACCTCGGCTCCTTCAGGCACGGTAAAGGTGAACAGATCAGCACTCAGATCACTATCTATATCCAGCGAGCGTACTTCAAACATTGCACGCCCCATATCGCTGGCATCAACATCAATGCGGAGTGGCAACGCCAGTTCCTCGTCCACCCACATGGTCACTTGCACGACACGATCCAGTTGCAGTTGCTGCTGGGTATCGCTGGCTGGGGTCAGGCGCAGTTTCCAGGTATTTTGACCAGCAATCTGCTCTTCGCCCAGTACCTCAATATCAAAAGCATCCAGACCGCGTTGCAGCATATCCTCAAATGTCCGCGCTGCCCCTGCTGCGTCAGTCATCGGCTGCTCGGCCAGATCCTCGCGGGTGCCAGTCAAAACGCGATTCTCGTCAGGATGATAGACCCAGAACATCTCGCCATCGCTGACAAAGCGGGCATCTTGCAACTGCGCATCCGATGCTTCGCGTACCTCGATACGCAGCATGTTGATCGGGCGATCCTGGGCATCGGTTTGATCGGTCTTTTTGAGCCAGGTTTCCATGAGCATGCTACCGCTCTTCTCGGGCGATGTAAAGTCAAAAGCGACCGTGGCCCGAATATCCTGCATCGCGTCGCGTGCCGCTTCCATCCGTTGCATAATCTCTTCGGCTGAGATAGTGGTCTGTGCCTGACCACACGCACTTACTACCAGCGCACTGATCAGCAGCAAAACCAGCATTGTTATTCGAAATCGCATATTTGTATCCTTATCTATTCGTACTATTCAGGTCGGGTGCGCATGTCGGGTGCGGACACTCATGTGTCGGTACCAACCATGGATCAACCCCAACCCCCTGCACAGCAAGCTGTTCAGACAGGTTCGCAGATGTTCGTACACTCCACTGCTCCCAGTATAGCAACAATTTGTTACGATGGTAGAGACAAAACACAACCAGGCGATGAACAGAGTGTGAACAAATGTTACCGGACGGTCTTTTCAGATAGTTATAGCTCATTGCCGAGCGAGAGCGATACGAAAAGAGGTCTATCTTTCATCTTCACTTAGCAGTGCTGCCTCAAAAACCGCCCGTATGTCTGTGATACCTAACCCCAGAAACCTGGCCCGCTTAATGATGTCTTCAAGTTCTACCTGTGCCTTCCTCTGATCGCACAAGATGCCAGGCGGATCGACCACTTTGTACGACAGGCAGATAATCTCTGGACATTTGCATCGTTCGCTGAACAAGAGCAAGAAGTATTCCTGCCATCAATTGCATGCACCCTCACAATCAATACGATCTACCACAATATCCTGTTCACCGAAACGAGTTGACTAGAGAACTACCCCTGTTCACCGGTTCACGGTATAATAGGACTGATACCAATTTGACTTCGACATTCCGCATCCTTTGGTCAGTCTTACGCTTGCGCATATGACCACGAGCCTTGCCCTGGAACGAGCGATCGCGGGGCAGAGCGGCGTTGCATGCAACGCCGCTCTGCCGAAATCCCCTTTCTGGTGCGGCGAAGCCGCGCCGCACCAGAAAAGGAACACGTGCGGGGGCCTGCACCCCCCGCACCCCCGCCGCGAACTGGGCTGCGTTGGAGGACGAATGGCAAGCACATGCGGAAGGGTCACGTCGAATCTGCCCCCTTCGGCTTCGCTCAGAGCCTGCCCCGTTCGACTGCGCTCAGGGCAAGCTCTGAGCGTCGTCGAAGGGGTAAACTCCGGCGCAAAAGCTTGTCCCGTTCGACTGCGCTCAGGGCAAGCTCTGAGCGAAGGTGAAGGGACGGGGTGTTCACGCGACCGCGTACGTCCTGTATACTTTATAATTGACTCAGACCAGCACGAGTGCTATACTCATAGCACGCCTGTTTCAACCTGCCCGCGCTATCTGCACATCGCGGCGCTGCGGTCAGATGGCGCTTGCTGCGTGTCGTTCATCGAGCGCGAACCGCCTCCCCCTTTGATCAGCCAGTGGACGCTGGTATGGGGTCGGCTGTTGTCGGCGATCAAGCACACAGGGCGTTGCACAAGCACTGCCATCTGCTGGGAACAAGGAGTACTGCCTGCATGTCTAGAGATAAAATTGTCATCAAGGGCGCACGTGAGCATAATCTCAAGGGGGTTGATGTCGAGATCCCCCGCGAGAAGCTGGTCGTCCTGACCGGGGTGTCGGGATCAGGTAAAAGCTCACTAGCCTTCGATACGTTATATGCTGAGGGTCAACGGCGCTATGTGGAGAGTCTTTCGGCCTATGCGCGCCAGTTCCTGGGGCAGATGGAAAAGCCAAAGGTAGACGTTATCGAGGGATTATCGCCCGCGATTGCGATTGAGCAGAAGAGCGCCAGCAAGAATCCGCGCAGCACGGTCGGCACCGTCACCGAAATCTACGACTATCTGCGCTTGCTCTTTGCGCGTGTTGGTACGGCGCACTGCCATCAGTGCGGACGCGAAGTGGGGGCGCAAACAGCCGAGCAGATGGTGGATCGAGTACTGACCTTGCCGCCGGGCACCCGATTTATGATTCTGGCCCCGCTGGTGTTGCAGCGCAAGGGCGAATACAAGGACGTGTTTGCCGAAGCACGGGCCGAGGGCTTTGTTCGCGTGCGTGTGGATGGGCAGATTCACGATCTGAACGACGAGATCAAGCTTAACAAGAAGGTGAAGCATACGATCGAGGTGGTGGTTGATCGCCTGGTGATGCCCGAACAGCAGCCAGACGCTGCCACTCTGGATAACGCCTCCTTGACCGAAGAGTGGAACAGCTTTGTGACCCGCCTGACAGACAGTATCGAGACGGCGTTGCGCGTTGGTGAGGGGCAGGTGCTGATCAGTGTTGTCAACGCCCCGTCCGTCGTACCGCCGGCGGATGCTGGCGCAGGCACGACCGATGGCGCGACGCTGCCAGCCGAATGGCTGATGAGCGAAGCTAATACGTGTACTCACTGTGGTATTTCCTTCCCCGAACTATCACCGCAGATGTTCTCGTTCAACGCGCCGCAGGGTGCCTGCCCGGTGTGTGGTGGGTTGGGCACCTGTATGGAAGTCGATCCGACGCTGCTCGTACCTAACCCGCTTCTGTCGTTGCACGAGGGCGCGGTACCCTATTGGGGCGAATTACAGAAGAAGCGCGACTCCTGGGCTTATCGCTCTTTGATTGCGATTGCCGGTCACTATGGCTTCGACCTGGACACGCCCTGGGAGCAACTGACCGAGCGGCAGCGCGAGGTGCTGATCGCTGGCAGCGGGGGCGAGAAGATCTCTTTTACCTGGAATAACGAACACGGCAGTCGCGGCGAGTTTTATCGACCCTGGGAGGGTCTCGCCAGCGAGATCCGGCGGCGCTTTGTGCAAACCAGCAGCGACCATACCCGTGAATACTATGCCCAGTTTATGAGCGATCAGCCCTGCCCGGCCTGCCATGGTGCCCGCCTGCGACCAGAGAGTCTGGCGGTGACGGTGGGTGGTCTGAGCATCCGCGATGTGTGTCGCCTGACTATTGATGCCGCGTATGACTGGACAGTCACGCTCATGCACAGCACTGACGACGCACAGTCACCCGCGCAGAGTGACCAACCTCCCCGCCCAACCCCGTTCTTGATCAGTACACTACCGCAGTTGACCGCCACGCAGCTTGAGATTGCAGGTGAGGTGCTGAAGGAGATCCGCGAGCGGCTGGGCTTCTTGCTCAACGTCGGGTTGCACTATTTGACGCTGGAGCGGGCGGCACCAACGCTCAGTGGTGGCGAGGCGCAGCGTATTCGGCTCGCATCGCAGATTGGCAGCGGGCTGGTGGGCGTGACCTATATCCTCGATGAGCCAAGCATTGGCCTGCATCAGCGCGACAATCGCAAATTGCTCAACTCGCTGCTGCGGCTGCGCGATCTGGGCAACACGCTGGTGGTGGTTGAGCATGATCTGGAGACGATGCAGAGCGCGGACTGGATTGTGGACTTTGGCCCAGGGGCGGGAGTGAAGGGCGGGATGGTCGTTGCGGCTGGCCCGCCCGAGGTGGTTTGTCAGAGCGGCTCGCTCACCGGCGATTATCTCAGCGGGCAACTGGAGATTACCACTCCTACCCGACGGCGCGTACCGGGGAATACCTGGCTGGAGATCCAGGGCGCGACGATGAATAATCTACGCGATCTTGATGTGCGCTTCCCACTCGGCTGTTTTATTGCTATTACCGGCGTCAGCGGCAGTGGCAAATCGTCGCTCATTAGCGAGACGCTCTATCCAGCGCTGGCGGGACGGCTGCACCGTGCCCAGATGCGCCCCGGCCCGCATCGCAACATTCTGGGCATTGAGCATCTGGATAAAGTGATCAACATTGACCAGCAGCCGATTGGCCGCACACCGCGCAGTAACCCGGCAACGTATGTCAAGCTTTTTGATCTGTTGCGCAATCTGTTTGCCCAGACCCCGGAGGCCAAACTGCGTGGCTACGATCCGGGCCGCTTTTCGTTTAACCTCAAGGGCGGGCGCTGCGAGGCCTGCGAGGGCAACGGCGAAATCCGTATTGATATGCAGTTCCTGGCCGATGTCTGGGTGCGCTGCGATGTGTGCAAGGGGAAACGCTATAACCGCGAGACATTGCAGGTGCGCTATCGCGGCAAGACGATTGCCGATGTGCTGGATATGGATGTGCAGACGGCGCTTGAGTTTTTCGACAACGTGCCTCGCGTGCGGCGCATCCTGCAAACGCTGCACGATGTTGGCCTGGACTATATCAAGCTCGGTCAGCCCGCCACAACCTTGAGCGGCGGCGAGGCACAGCGGGTGAAGCTGGCGAAGGAACTGGCGCGAGTCGCTACCGGGCGCACGCTCTACATCCTGGACGAGCCGACCACGGGACTGCATTTCGCCGATGTGCAGAACTTGCTGCAGGTACTGCACCGGCTGGTGGCGGCGGGCAACACGGTGGTGGTGATCGAACACAACCTGGATGTGATCAAAACGGCCGACTGGGTGATTGACCTGGGGCCAGAAGGCGGCAATGGCGGGGGCATGATTGTGGCTCAGGGCACACCCGAACATGTGGCCCAGGTGGATAGCTCGTTCACCGGGCAATTCTTGCGCGAACTGCTCACCGCCGAGGTGCAGTCGGTGGCGGCTTAAATGGTATAGCAACAACAACAGCGGCATCCAGGCGTCGTTATGCCGGAGAGGTGCAGTCGGTGGCGGCTTAAATGGTATAGCAACCCCACATGAGACGTGAAAAACCGGAGTCCCGGCTTGACGCTGGGTCTAGCTTCATCCAGGCTAAAGCCTGGACTCCGATGCATAATTGGTATAGGCGTAGTATAAGTTGAATGCCAATATCTTTTCAACGCGAAGATGCGACGACGCGAAGATGCGAAGATGCGAAGATATGAAGATACGAAGACGCCTCCTCGCCTCCTCGCGTCGTCGCCTCGCCTCCTCGCACTTCACTCACTGGTTGTTGTCGCAGGATGTCGAACAGCAACGCTCCCATTTCCTCAGTACTATCCGTTAACCCGGTCATTGGAAACGTACGTGGTCCAAATTCTGTTTGCTGCACAAGAATAGAATAGTCAAGCAGCGTGAGGCGCACAATGCGACGCTCAGCCTTGTTGATATGGACAATAATATGATCCGTTAGTTCAATCCCTGTCGCTTTTTCGGCGGGAGAGACGGTCATTGACGGTTGACTACCGACAAGCTCGTTATGTCTTTCAGCCTGATTACATGACATGATTCGGCAAGCACTATTTGTTGATTCAAAGTAACCGTTCAGGGGGACTTTCGCCAGCGGGGGTTGCGCGGGGGCCTGCGGCCCCCGC
>CALANA010000095.1 GCA_937925925.1 uncultured Chloroflexales bacterium
GCCGAACGACGGCGTATCGCGTGTCTATGAAAGGCCAGACGCCGCATAACCGTTGATCACCGTGCAATGACCGAGGAACCGCCCTGTCCTGCGCTCTGCGCCTTTGCCGCTTTGCGTCCTGGCGTTAGAACAAGCGGCCTGGCGTGCGGCATAATTTTAACGCAAAGGCGCAGAGGGGCAAAGACGCAAAGGGTCGGTCTATGAAGGGCCAGACGCCCTGTCCTTCCCTCTGCGCCTTTGCCGCTTTGCGTCCTGGCGTTAGAACAAGCGGCCGTGCATTGCCGACCATTGTTGCACACCATGCGCAGCGATGGGGCGAATGCAGGCACCCGCGCAGGATACCTCTACGCCACCCACAGGAAATACATGCCCACGCCAATAATCAAGATACCGCTGGCGCGTTGGAGATGCGTTGACCACGCGCCAAACGAGCGCAGGCTTTTGAGCGCACCGGTGAAGGTGCCGGCGGCCACAATCGGTACTCCGCGCCCCAGGGCATACACAAACATCAGCGTTGCGCCATAAACGATCGTGTTCTGGGCGGCCATAACATAGGTCAGAATGGCGGCGATCACCGGTGTGGCGCATTGCGAGGCTATCAGACCAGAGACCAGACCCAGCGCCAGTGCCCCGCCAATGCCCTTGAGCGCAATACGGCTCCGCAGGTCGCTCAACCAGTACAGTTCGGGCAGGGGGATCAATCCCAGCATGTTCAAGCCGATCAGCACGCACACGCCAGCGACAATATAAAACCACACCCGTGATGTGCCGCCGAACATGCCCCCAATTAACGCCGCAAATACCCCGAGCAACATAAACGTGATTGCCAGGCCGATCGCAAACGTAAGCGAGAGGACAAAGCAGCGCTGGCGTGAGAGTTGTTGCGAACCACCAACATAGCCGATGATCAGCGGAATCATTGCCACATTGCACGGGGTGATGCTCGTGAGGATACCACCCATAAAGACCAGGAGATAGGCGATCAGGGTACCTTCTTGCAGTACAGTTGGATCAATAGGCATTGGCCGCACCCTCCGCAAGCTCCTGCAAATCCGCCCGCAACTGATCGGCTGGGATACTCCCAACCGCCACGCGACCGGCACCGGTATGGTCAAAGAAAATCACGGTGGGGATCATCTGGATGCGTGCCTTCTGGAGCAGTGACGCATTGCGTTGATCGTAGACATCAACATCAACCAGGCTCAGTGTCGTGGCAAATTCGGGAAAAACCTGGGCGATTGTCTGTGTCATTTCGACGCACTGCACACAACTGTTAGAATGAAAGAAGGCCAGGGTCGGGCGGCCCTCGTCTAGCAGACGATTCAGTCGCGTTTCCGGCAACTCGTGTTGCTCACCGGTAAACCGGGCCAGATCTGTCACAGGTGGTGGATTGGATTGCACCTGATGCTTGATCATCAGCACGACGCCGATCAATAACACGATACCAACCAGCATGAGTGTGCGTGGTGGACGGTGCGACTGTGAATGTTGCGAGCGTGGATGTTGTGCATGAGTCCGGGGTATAGCATGGGGCATTAGGTTCTCCTTACATATGTATTCATGAGTGCTATGGTCGTTCATAGCATCGCGGCGGTAAGTGCAAATATGCACAAAATAATCACAGGTTGATCCTGGTCTGGCACTATGGATGCGCTTCCATTCGTTCGCACAGCGCTTACTTATCTCAGTATATGTCAAAAGTTGGGCCGAACAGGTAAGAAAAGCATCCAGTGCGATAAGAAATGACAATCGTAGCCGTGCAGGTCGGCGATTGTCACTGCGATGCAGCACATTGTACGGGCGGGTTTCAAACCCGCCCGTACTGGGATCAAGATGGCTCAAGGCTCCTGCTCACTGCTAGAAGCGGCGTTGGCTGCCTCGGTCAAGCGAGCCGTGCCGGCGGCAACCACCTGCTCGATATGTTCGGCTGTTACTGCCGCCTTACCCTTGGTCAGTCCCAGATCATACAGGCAGACATGGGCAAACTCGGTAAACCCGGCCGCTTCGAGCGTATGTCTGGCGCAGGCAGTGGGACAGCCATCAATCACCAGTATTGCACCCGCGGCAGCCGTATTCTGCATAATCACGTTCCGTCGCCCGCCAATACCGGCCAGGCAATACATCCGCCCGACGCCCGCCCGCGTCATTGCACGGGCCGCTTGATCGGCAATTGCCCCCACATCCGCCGCACCAGAGCAAGCAAAGATAAGTTTGGGGGCAGCGCTACATGTACATTGATCATGATCCTGGTTGCGCATAAGATACCTTTCGTATGCCGGACGGGTGACAACGTTCACATGTCGTCCCCGTCCGTTATCTAAATCGTAAGCATGAACGGACAGCTACGCCAGCAACTTCTGGATCTCGGCCACCGACGGCACCTTCCCGACCACCTTCACCTCGCCATCCACTGCCAGCGCGGGCGTCATCATTACCCCAAAGTCCATAATCGCATCGATGTCAGTGATCTTTTCCAATTCGTACTCAATTCCGGCCGCCTGGGCTGCCGCCTCGGTCTGCGCAGCCAGTTTCTGACATTTCGGGCAACCCGTGCCCAGAATTTGTAGCTTCTTCATTCAATATCCTCCTGAACAGGTTACAGGTTACAGGTTACAGGTTACAGGTCACAGGGTACAGGGTACAGGGTACAGGGTACAGGGTACAGGTCACAGGGTACAGGGTACAGGGTACAGGTCACAGGGTACAGGTGATAGGTGACGCGGCACCGCCTGCCTGCCCGTCTACGGTGGGATTCGGAGCGTTCGTCGTTGCTCAACCTGTCACCTGTCACCTGTCACCTGCCACCTGAAGTCGCATCCTCACGCCACTATCCAAAGAACGTCCCATACAGCAGGCCACTGATCGTCGCCATAACAATCACCAGTGAAACAAACACGACCGTCTTCTGTGTCCCCATCATACTACGGATAACCAGCATGTTGGGCAGACTGAGTGCCGGGCCGGCCAGCAACAATGCCAGCGCCGGCCCTTTGCCCATACCGCTGCCGAGCAAGCCTTGCAGGATCGGCACCTCGGTCAGCGTGGCGAAGTACATAAATGCCCCCAGGAACGAGGCAGTGAAGTTCGCCAGCAGCGAGTTACCACCGACCGCCGCACTGACCCACGTGGACGGAATCAGCCCCTCACTGCCGGGCCGCCCCAGCAGCAGGCCCGCGATCAGCACGCCCCAGAACAGTAGCGGCAAAATCTGCTTCGCAAAGCCCCACGACTGGCCGAACCACTCGCTCAGTTCGCTATTCTGGCTGGTGCTGGTCAGCAGCGACAGACCCACCAGACCGATGACAAACGGTATCAAAGGGGTGGCCGGGAAGAGCAGCGCCGCCACAACAGTCGGCACCGCGATGCCCAGCATCTGCCACCAGCGCACGCCGAACCAGCGCACGAGTGCCAGCGCCAGCCCCAGTGCAAACACCGCCGTCAGCCCCCATTTCGCGCCATAGATCGCCGCCCATAGCCCGCCCGCCGTCTGCGGTTGCCCCCAGTTGGCAAAGACCAGAATGCCGACCATAGACGCAAAATATAGCCCATTCTGCCACAACGGACGCTCAACCTCTGGTTCGGGGAGCATCATCTGTGCCCGGCGCTTGCCCTGCTCCTCTTTGCGAAAGATCAGGTGCATCAGCACGCCAATCACCACACTGAACACCACCGCGCCGACAGCACGGGCAATGCCCAGTTCCGGCCCCAGCACGTTGGCCGTCAGCACAATCGCCAGTACATTGATCGCCGGGCCAGAGTAGAGAAAAGCCACCGCTGGCCCCAGTCCCGCTCCCCTTCGATAGATGCCACCAAAGAGCGGCAGAACCGTGCAGGAGCAGACTGCCAGGATGGTGCCGGAGACAGCCGCCACGCCGTAGGCCAGCACGCGGGGAGCGTTGGCTCCCAGATATTTCATCACCGCCGCCTGGCTGACAAAGACCGCAATCGCTCCAGCAATAAAGAAGGCCGGCAACAGGCACAGCAGCACATGCTCCTGCGCGTACCACCGCGCCAGATGTAGCGCCTCCAACACCGCGTTGTCAAAGCGGGGCACGCCAACCGGTAGATAAAAAAAGGCCAGGAATACCCCGACAATAACCGCGAATACCTGCCAGTCGTTACGCCAGCGTTCCAGGCCGAGGCGCATAGCCGCACCGGCCTGGGCCAGCCGTTGCACCAGCGCTGTCGGGCTAGCATTCCCTGAGAGTTGTTCTGGTGGATCATGAAGAGTTGCCATACAGTACGTTCCTTCTTAGATAGTTTGCCATTAAAACAAGGCGTTACTACAGGTACACAAATCCTGGGAGCGCGGGCATCTTGCCCTCACGTGCCCGATGGCGTGCGCCGCGCCTCACATTTCTCCTGGGAGTGAGGGCATCTTGCCCTCACGTGCCCGATGGCGTGCGCCCCGCTCTCGCGCCCAGGGGTGCGTGGTACCCCACATGTGAACAGTTACGGTGAACCCGAACCATGTCTGAGTGTTCGCACGTTCACGATGCCAGACCGGGTGCGGCATGGCGCACCTGGTAGTATATTCAGAAAACCGAATATACTACCGTAAAAAAAGAGTGGTCAGTTTATCACAAGTTCGACCACATCCAGAACCGGATTACACCTGGGACACGGACAGGCTGTGCGTGGCTGTCGTACATTGCCGGCCGGGTTAGGATACCCCGCCAGTGAACGGGCGTTGTCGATCAGGGTAAATATCTCTGGTTTAACCACTCGATAGTAATTGTTCCACCCATCACGCCGATCCTGCACCAGTCCGGCCTCGCGCAACAACATCAGTTGCTGTGAAATATAGGCCTGCCGCTTGCCCAGGTAGGCCTCCATATGACAGACACACTGCTCCCCATCACGCAACAGATCAAGAATCGCCAGGCGCGTCGGGTGCATCAGTACCCGAAAAAGATCGGTCACTGCTTGATCAGCATCTGGCGACATCACACCCTTCCATCCTACACATCATCTGTCCGCTTCTCAGTATATTCCAGAAGTTGAATATGACAAGTGAGGAAACGTATCCAGTAAGTGAAGAAAGCGCAATCATAGCCGGGTGTGGTACACTGGTGACAGAGGAGGCGAGGAGGCGAGGAGGCGAGGAGGCGAGGAGGCGACGAGGTGACGAGGCGACGAGGCGACGAGGCGCGGAGGCGAGGAGGCGACGAGGCGAGGAGGCGACGAGGCGCGGAGGCGATGTACGAAAGCGAGGAGTGTGTATGACCGAGTCAGGGTTACGTTGGACTTCAGCCGACCTGGAGGTGTTACCCGACAATGGTAAACGCTACGAAATTGTCGATGGAGAACTGTATATGTCCCGTCAACCCCACTGGCATCATCAGTTTACGTGTGTTCGTTTGACCCGCTTTCTGGACGAATGGAATGAGCAGACCGGGTTGGGAGTGGTCAATGCCGCGCCGGGCATCATTTTCGCTGATGACGATGATGTTGCGCCAGATGTGATCTGGATTAGTACCGCTCGCCTGGCAACCACGCTTGGCAGCGATGGCAAGCTGCATGCGGCCCCGGAACTGGTGATCGAGGTGCTATCGCCGGGCAGCCCGAACGAGGAGCGGGATCGTGAGGCCAAACGCAAGCTCTACTCGCGGCGCGGCGTTCACGAGTATTGGATTGTGGATTGGCAGCGCCAGCAGGTCGAGGTGCATCGCCGCGACCAGGCGGCACTCATGCTGGTAGCCACTCTCTATGCTCAGGACACACTGTCCACGCCGCTGCTGCCCGGCTTTGCCTGCCCGGTGCGCCGTCTGTTCGATGTGGCGCGCATATCCGAATCATCTTGAAGGACTGTGACAGGACACCGCACACTGAATAGGTGGAACATATTGCAACCGGCTTCTTCCCTGGAAACCGGATGTCAGCGCACACTGAATAGCCGGAACATGTAGTAACGACTTTAGTTGTTCCGATGTATCCCTCAACTTCCGAAGCGCCGACGCTTGCGTTAGTACAAGAAGTCCTACCTACCTCCATACGTTGTCTGGCATCCGGCGCGGAGGTGTAGCCGGCGCGCATGGCATCCGGCGCGGCGCGCATGGCATGCTGCGCGGCGCGACTGGCATGCTGCGCGGCGCGACTGGCATGCTGCGCGGCGCGACTGGCATCCGGCGCGGCGCGACTGGCATCCGGCGCGGCGCGACTGGCATCCGGCGCGGCGCGACTGGCATGCTGCGCGGAGGCGGAGCCGGAGCGAATGTCATCCTGAGCGGAGCGAAGGATCTTAGCGCTCAGCATGACAAAGCGTTGCGAAGATGCTGCGCAGCGCAAGATGCTTCGCTCCGCTCAGCATGACAAAACGCTGCGAAGATGCTGCGCTGCGCAAGATGCTTCGCTCCGCTCAGCATGACAAAACGCTGCGAAGATGCTGCGCTCCGCTCAGCATGACCAAACCCTGGAGCTATTTCCGTCATCGTGTCCTGGTGGTTGACCAAACTGAATAGGCGAAGCGTTTAGTAACGACTTTAGTCGTTCCGACGTATCCCGCAACATCACCGTGGTCAACCACTAGAGATAGCCGGCACCGATCAGACCGAGAATGACCAACCCGGCGATAATGCGGTAGATACCAAACGCGACAAAATTGTGATTCGCCACATAGCGCAACAGCCAGCCAATGCTCAACCAGCCCACAATCAGAGACACAACTGTTCCTAGCAGCAACCGTGTGGCATCATCAGGCGTTACTTTATCCAGTTCTGATAGCAGATCGACCACCGTCGCCGCGCCCAGCGTAGGAATAGCCAGGTAAAACGAAAACGCCGTTGCCGTGCGTCGATCCAGCCGCGCTGTCAACCCGCCCACAATCGACGCACCGGAGCGCGATACGCCCGGCACCAGCGCCAGCACCTGTGCCACCCCGATGCTCAACGCCTGGCGGAATGTTATCTGGCTCAGATCACCGGTGGTCGCAAAATGCTGTGGCAGACGCTCGATCAGCAAAAAGACAAAACCGCCAGCAATCAGCGATCCGGCGATAACCGCCGGGGTATCAAACAGCACCGTTTTAATCCAATCTCGTGCTGCCAGACCAATCACCGCAGCAGGGATAAACGCCAGCACGATCCCCAACCAGAAGCGACGTGCCACTTGCGTCTCATCGGAGGTATGTCCATAACCGCTAAACGCCCGTGCCTGTTTCAGCAAATCGGTGATATAGAAGCCAATCACCGCCAGTACCGTGCCAAACTGAATAAAAATCTCAAACGTCCCATCCATACTTCCCTCATAGTTGAGCAGTCGGGAGGTAATCAACAGATGGCCGGTTGACGAAATGGGCAAAAATTCAGACAATCCCTGCACCACGCCCAGGATCAGCACCTTCCACCAGTCGCTCTGGTAGGGCACGGTTAACGCGAGTGACAGGGTCAGCAGGGCCGCCACACCAATGATCAACGGCCAACCCGGGCGAGCCTGAGTTGGGGTGACATGGGTTACTACCGGGGCACTCTTCTGCATATGAATATGTAACTCCTCATAATACCAATGTGACTTCGACCTTCCGCATCCTGTGGTCTGTCTTCCGCTTGCGCATACGACCACGAGCCTTCCCCTCGAAAAAGATGTCGCGGGGCAGAGAGGCGTTGCGTGCAACGCCTCTCCGTCAAAATCCCCTTTCTGGTGCGGCGCGGCGAAGCCGCCCCGCACCAGAAAAGGAACATGGGCGGGGGCCGCAGGCCCCCGCACCCCCACCGCAACGCAGGCTCGTTGGAGGACGAATGGCACGACCATGCGGAAGGTTCACGTCAAAACGGTATAAGGTCGTCACGCACATGAGGGCAGCTTGCCCTTACTCAC
>CALANA010000096.1 GCA_937925925.1 uncultured Chloroflexales bacterium
ACCTCTGGAACATCTTCAAATGACAGTCACCTCTGGAACATCTTCAAATGACAGTCACCTTTCATAGCATAGATGACAGTCACCTCTGGAACATAGATGACAGTCACCTCTGGAACATAGATGACAGTCACCTCTGGAACATAGATGACAGTCACCTCTGGAAAGGTGACTGTCATCTTCAAGATGACAGTCACCTCTGGAACATCTTCAAATGACAGTCACCTCTGGAACATCTTCAAGATGACAGTCACCTCTGGAACATCTTCAAATGACAATCACCTCTGGAAAGGTGACTGTCATCTTCAAATGACAATCACCTCTGGAACATAGATGACAGTCACCTCTGGAACATCTTCAAATGACAGTCACCTCTGGAACATCTTCAAATGACAATCACCTCTGGAACACAGATGACAGTCACCTTTCATAGCATAGATGACAGTCACCTCTGGAAAGGTGACTGTCATCTTCAAGATGACAGTCACCTCTGGAACACAGATGACAGTCACCTCTGGAACATCTTCAAATGACAGTCACCTTTCATAGCATAGATGACAGTCACCTATGATGTGTCCTGACTACAACGTGTGGATCTTCAAAAAGTTAGTCTGGGCACGAATGTAGGTTGGATGACCGCCAGTAATAACAATCGTGTCGCCAGGTTCGGCATAGCCGCGTTGGATCAGTTCGGCCCGGACGTGTGGCTCCAGTTGTTGCAGGCTATCCACCGGCTCGGCACGGAGCGGAATGACACCCCAGAGCAAACTCAAGCGGTGGTACACCTGCTCTGAGGGCGTGAACGCTATGATCGGTACCGTAGGACGGTAGTGCGCCACCATACGGGCAGTATTGCCAGTCTGGGTAAAGACGACAATCGCCCGAATGGGGATTGTCTGCACAATCGCGCTGGCAGCGGCACCGATGGCCCAATCGACTGAGCGCACATCAGGGAGTGTCCAGCGTGGTGTGGTGGAGTGATCACCCTGGCGTCCACTGACTTCGACTATCTCGGCTACTAAGGTCATCATCTTCAACGACTCGATGGGGTATTGACCAACGGCGGTTTCACCGCTGAGCATGATGGCATCGGTGCCATCAATGATCGCATTCGCCACATCACTCGTTTCGGCGCGGGTGGGGCGGGGATTATGAATCATTGACTCGAGCATCTGGGTGGCAGTGATCACCGGAATACCCGTGCGATTCGCGGCCTCAATGATCTGCTTCTGGACAATCGGTACCTGGGCGGGCGGTAACTCGACACCGAGATCGCCGCGTGCGATCATCACGCCATCGGTGACTGCCAGAATGTCGGCCAGTCTTTCGACGGCCTCGGAACGTTCAATTTTGGCAATGACGGGCGTGGGCTTTTGCCGCTGTGCCATATGTTCTTTGACTTGCAAAATGTCGTCAGCACAACGCACAAACGAGAGCGCAACATAATCGACATCGTGCGCCAGTCCAAAATCTAGATCTTCGAGGTCTTTGGGTGTGATTGAGGGCGCACTGACATTGACACCGGGCAAATTGATCCCCTGATGTTCACGCAGTGTACCGCCATGCACGACTTCGCAGATAGCGTCGGTAGCAGTGGTGCGCGTAACCTGCAACTCGATCAGACCGTCGGAGAGTAAAATACGATCACCAGGGTGAACGTCTGTGGGTAATAGTTCATAGGTTGTACTCACCTGCTGGGCATCACCAGAGACAGACCGTGTGGTGATGGTAAAGGGCTGCCCAGTTGTCAATATGACTGGCGTACGCTCTTTGAGTGCGCCAGTACGAATTTTTGGGCCTTGTAGATCCTGCAAAATAGCTACGGATCGTGCGGCGCTGGTGGCAGCGGTACGAACCATAGCGATATGCCGGGCATGATCCTGGTGGGTACCATGCGAGAAGTTCAAGCGGGCGACATCCATGCCAGCATTGATCAGAGCAGCGATCTGTTCTGGTGTACTGGTCGCAGGGCCAATGGTCGCAATAATTTTGGTACGGCGCATACCATGGTATCCTTTTCGTATAGTGGTATATCAGGGCAGGCGCACGGTAGTGCGTCTGTACCTGATGAACGGATAAGTCAGGGGCCGGTTCTTGTGTCGGCCGGGATAGGATTTCCGTGCTTTCCTTCAGAAGGTAACCAGGGTTCTTCTGGTTATGCGATAGCGTCGATTGCTTCCTTCACAACGCGGGCACTGCCTTGTAAAGCGGTCTCCTCGGTCATACTGAGGGGCAATGCAAGGGTGCCCATATTGCCACGACCACCAACCATATGGGGCATGGCCACGGTGACATCTTTAATGCCAGCGACTTCGGGCATGGGGGCGCATACGGTCAAAATGGCGCGCTGGTCGTTTAGAATAGCGTCTACAATGCGTGCCAGTGCGCCACCGACGCCATAGTAGGTGGCACCTTTGCCCTCAATGATCTGATAGGCAGCGCGTCTGACATTGTGGTCAATTTCGGCGCGAATGGTTTCGTCAAGATGGATCTGCTGGTCGTGGCAAAAATCGGCCAGCGGAATAACGCCAACGGTGACCAGCGACCAGACCAGGACTTCCGAGTCGCCATGCTCGCCAATGACATAGCCGTGAATGTGGGCCGAGTCAACGTGCAACTGGTTACCCAGCAGCGAACGAAAGCGGGCGGTGTCCAACATCGTCCCCGATCCAATCACGCGCTCGGCGGGTACCTGATAGGCTGCCGCGTAGCGTGCGGTCAGGTGGGTCATAATGTCAACGGGGTTGGTGGCAACGACGAGTACGGCCTCGGGCGCATAGTGCAAAATGTCGGGGACAATGCTGCGGAAAATCGCTGCGTTGCGTTCTAAGAGTTGCAACCGCGTTTCACCGGGTTTCTGGGCAACACCAGCGGCGATAATGACCACACGACTACCCACCAGATCCGCATACTGGCCCGCCTGTACCCGGATCGGATGGGCGAATGGCACAGCATGCAGAATATCTGCCGCTTCGGCGCGGGATCGATCACCGTTTTTATCAATCAAGACAATTTCACTACCAATGCCGCGCATCACCAGCGCATAGGCTGCCGTAGCACCAACCATCCCTGTCCCAACAATCCCTATTTTCATTCCAGGTTATTCCTTTCGATATAGTTCCAGCAAACCGCGAACAGCGAACAGCAAACCACGAACAGCGTTGGGTAACCCTGTCATCTGGAACCTCATTTGCAAGATACTCGCCAGTGAGATGAAATATGCCCAGACTGGTCAGCGTGTGGGCGGTGCAACGGCCAGCGCGTCAAACGACTGGGCTTGCCAGGCAGCCATAAAGGTGTCCCAGTTGACTTCGTATTCGTAGGGGCGTTGCCAGTTGCTACTGGTTGGCCCCAGTACGTCGCGGATAACAACCACATCGGCATTGAAGCCTATGACCACGACCGCGTGATCATTGCCCAGAACGGTCTGGTGGGTGCGGCCATCAGGGAGTTGCCAGATCGCCGGTCGCCAGGGCTTAAAGTCCACCGTTGTCTTCATCCAGATCAGCGCTCCATCGCGCAGAGCGGCTTCGATGCCCGGTCGGTCATGCACCGGGGTCACCTCCAGGCCATAGGGTTCAAAGGCACGGCGCATGGCGGCACCGGTGGAACGTGCCAGGAAGTTGCTGGTATAGTCGCCTGAAAAGGCGTTGAAAATATCTCCACCATAAATGATATGCCCCTGTGCGGTTTCCTGTCCAATAGATGGCTCAATGCGCTGATCGACACCGACCATAGCCACCAGATCGTCTACTGTTGGCTCAAAGCCATAGGTATGCAAGATAACCCAGGCCGCGTCAAATTCACAGGAGTACGGATAGGCTTGCTGCTGCTTCAACGCGGCGGGAATATAGGCATCATATTCCCGCCCATTGATGATGACCGGTGCGTCGGGTGGCGGTACAGCGTCAGGTGGGGCCGGCAGCGCTGGTTCAAGCAGGGGCAGCGACCCGGCGGGCGTATCGGGTGGGGGCATCGGGGCGGGTGGCGGTGGCAGGGTTGGCTCAGGTGGGAGTGTGGCCGCAGGCTCAGGAGCTAGAACTGCTGGTGGAAGTGATTCAGATTCGGGCTGATCGGCAGCAGCGATGGTGGCCGCAGGCTCAGGAGCCAGAACTGTTGGTGGAAGTGATTCAGATTCGGGCTGATTGGCAGCAGGAATGGTGGCTGAAGGGACAGACGCCGGCGGTACTGTTTCTGTGGGGCGGAAGGTCGCTGTTGGCGAGGGCGTGATAGTAACAAAAGGTACCGGGACAACCGGTGCAGGGGTAGTCGCGGTAATGATCGGTTGTAATCCTATCCGTGGCACCGGGGTACGTAGCGGAAGGGGAGTAATCGGCGCGGGTGGTTCGGGTCGGATCACCTGTAGCATAGCGTACCGTATTTCACTCCGTATCTGCATAATCAGCACACTGGCTCCAGCAAGCATCAACAGGGTGAGTAATCCAACTCCGTACCGGCGCATTGTCCGTCCCTTTCGGTAGTCTATCGATCGTCAATCGTATCGATCGGCAGCAGTGTGTCGAGTGGGGTGTACTCACGTTGAAAGGCCGCAGCGACAGCGGCATAGGTGATATGCCCACGGTATGTGTTCACCCCCTTCGCCAGTGCCGGATCAGCCGCGATGGCGGCCTCAACGCCCAGTTCTGCCAGCCGGGTAATGTAGGGCAAGGTGGCATTATTCAGGGCATAGGTGCTGGTACGCGGCACGGCACCGGGCATGTTGGCAACGCAGTAGTGTATGACCTCGTCAACCACGAAAGTAGGGTGCGAATGGGTCGTTGGGCGTGTTGTCTCAATGCAGCCTCCTTGATCAACGGCCACATCAATCACGACACTCCCCGGTTGCATCGTGCTAATCATCTGGCGCGTTACCAGCATCGGCGCTTTCGCTCCAGTAATCAGTACCGCACCAATCAGCAGATCGGCGTTGCGCACCGCTTCGGTAATATTTAATACATTCGAACTAAGGGTGTTTAGCCGCCCGTGCAGCGTCTCGCCCAGATAGCGCAGGCGGTCAAGGTTGGTATCGATCAGGGTCACCTGGGCACCCATGCCAAGCGCAATCTGGGCAGCGTTGGTGCCAACGACGCCTGCGCCAAGAATGACCACATGGCCTGGCAATACGCCTGGAACGCCCCCCAGCAGCTTCCCGCGCCCGCCGTTCATCTTCTCCAAATAATGGGCACCAATTTGTACCGCCATACGTCCAGCAACCTCACTCATCGGCGTGAGCATAGGGAGACTATGGTTGGGTAATTCCACAGTTTCGTAGGCAATCCCGGTCACGCCACTGGCCTGCATCGCTTCGACCAGCGATTTAGCGGCGGCCAGGTGCAGATAGGTAAACAGGGTCAGGTCGGAGCGCAACCAGCGATATTCAGACGGTTGTGGCTCTTTGACCTTGAGTACCAATTGAGCGCTCCAGGCATCCGCCGCGGTTGGCACGATCTGTGCGCCAGCCTGGCGATATTCGGCATCCATAAACTGACTACCCTCGCCAGCACCGGTCTCAATCAGCACATGATGCCCGTTGGTCGTTAATTGTTGTACACCGCCGGGTGTTAGTGCGACACGATACTCGTTGTCTTTGATTTCTTTTGGTACACCAATGATCATCATCGATCCTCCCTCGTTGCGATTGCTGCTATCCTTTTGTATTCTACTGCGTTTTGGTCTATGTTTCCAGGGATCACGGGCCTATTACTCCAACGCGCCTGCTCCTGGAAAGAGCTGTCTAGAGGGCGGAGGAGCGTTGCATGCAACGCTCCTCCGCCGCGCCAGAACGGAACCATGGGCGCGGGGGCCTGTGGCTCCTGCACCCCGCCCAGACGAAGGCGACGGGATGTTGCATGCAACGTCCCTACTATTATTTATTCTGCTGCATCTGTCAGTTGGGCAAAATGGTTCAGGAACGTCGTTGCAAATGGTGAAGCCAGGACATTGCCTGTGCCCAGATCATCAACAAAAGGCGCACTGGCTCCATCGCCGTTCGCCAGCAGGATGAATGTGAGACCCTGCTCCGGTACTTTGAGCAGTAGTGAAGAGAAAGCACCTGGCCACCATCCAAAATGCCAGACAAGCTTTGTACCGCCAACGTCCTGCACAAACCAGCCCAATCCATAGGGTAGGATGTGACCGTCATTAGCCCGTGTCGGTGTCCACAGCAATGCTTTGGATTCCTCCGAAATGAGCAGATTTGTATCAAGTGCTACATCAAACTTCGCCAGATCGACCACGGTGGAAATGATACCGGCCGCAGCATCGACATCCAGCCCTGGATAGCCCACGCGCACAAACTTCCCCGTACTATCTACCTGATAGGGTTTTGCCAGGCGCTCAACCAGGCGGGCCGGGGCATTGCGCTGACTACTGGCGGTACTGGTCATGTTGAGCGGTACGATAATGTTTTCAACCAGCAATGACTCGAAGTCGCGTCCAGCCACATTACTGATCACACGCGCCAGTACGCCAAAAACGCCGCCCTGATACTCAAAGTTGCTACCGGGAATGCCCTGGGTGGTGTGGGTGAGGTGATGCCGGACGGTAATCTGCTGGGTGTAACAGTTATAGTCGGGCACGTAGTAGCCACTCGGACTACGTATCAGGTTGCACAGGTCGGTGTAGGAAGGGTCATAGGCGGCAAATGGTGCATCAAGATCAAGACGCCCCTGCTCAACCAGTTGTAGCAACAGAGTGGTTGCCAGCGGCTTGGTGAGTGAGGCGATGTGATAGGGGGTGATTTCACTGGCCGGAATACGCCGTTCAAGATCCGCGTACCCCAGTCCCTGGGCCAGCACCTCCTGCTGGTTGCGCATGACGATCACCGACATACCGGGGATACGGTAGTCACGGCGCAGTCGGTCAATCGCGCTGATAAATGCGCGGTTCTCTTGTTCGGCAATGGCGGTGGCCCGCGTATCACTGGAAACACCTGTCCATACAGCACAGCCGGTCAAGAACACGATGCTGATGAGCGGCAAGTGCAGAACGCAGAGCGGTTTAGGCAGCAAGCGCAGGGCAGAGTGGGCAGAGCAATCTAAGCGGAAGGCGCAGCGCACAAAGCGCAAAACGCAAAGGAGAAAGCGCAAAGTGGAGCAGATATATGCAAAAAAAGTGGATAGGTGTCTGTTATTCATCGTTCAATGCTCTCGATAAAAGCCTGTGGTTTTTGAGGATGACCTCAAGGCAGGTATGCTGGAACCCTGTATCTTATCCCGTTTCGACGTGAACCTTCCGCATATTCTTGCCATTCACCCTCCAACGAGACTGCGTCGCGGTGGGGGCGCGGTGGCCTGCGGCCCCCTACCCATGTATGTTCCTTTTCTGGTGCGGCGCGGCTTCGCCGCGCCGCACTAGAAAGGGGATGTTTCGCTGTCGTATGAGCAAGCGTAAGACGAACCAACGGATGCGGAAGGGCGAATTCAAATTGGTATTAGCCCTGGCTTTCATTATACACCTCATGGTACCAGGCTTTGCGCCTGGTACGCCGGGTTTTGCATTTGGTGCTGGTACACCAGTGGCAGCCAGGTCTGAAATTGCCTGACGGATGGAGCCCAGATGGCGCTGATTGGCCCCTGGTTCCCGGCCGCATTGTGCGCCTGTACCAGTAACAACAGCCGTGGCTCATCGTTATCTCTGTTATCCATAGCCTTATGTGTGTTCAACTCGGCCAGATCAAGCACAACCTGCACATGTTCGATCACCGCATCGAAGGTACCGTCAAGTGGTTGCAGGGCGATTGGCACTGCTGAGAAAGATTGTCCTATATACAACGTTGCCGCTGCGACCGGCTGATTCTGTCCATCCAATGTTGCCGTCAGAGTCAGTACCTGCGAGTCATGCAGCACAGTGAGATCGCGCACTTCCGGGCCAGCCGGTTCAAGGTAGGGTGCTCGCACGACCCGCGCTGCATAGAGCAGCGCGGGTAGATTCTCGGCCCAAAAATTGCGTTCTGCATTCCCATCAATACATGCATACGGTGGCATAAATCCGCCACAGATACCACCATATGACCCGATCTCAAATGTGTACGAAGCCAGGCCCAGCTCGCCATACGACCAGTCATCGGTGGTGCCTGAGGTTGGATACAAAAAAATGCTTTGCATCGAGAGATAGCCATTCAACTGCGCCAGACGTTGTCCAAGCCGCGCCAACGCTCGTTCATTCGGTGCAGGGGCGGTCGTATGGCCCCAGGGCCACAGCACCAGGTCGCTGTACGAGTGCAGCGAGATCAAGACGCCTGTGGTTGTTGCCGGAGCAGGCTGGGCATCGGTCAGGCGGCGATGATCGGGATATAACGACTGCAGAAACGCCTGCAACGCCTGCGTTTCTGGCTCAGAAGCCGGAGTCGGGCCGGGATAGACCAGTCGGCACGGTGAGGTATCTGGGCCATCAATGGTTCCCCAGGCAAACGCAAAATTACGGTTCAAGTCAACACCATACTGGTTCCGTTCCTGCGGTGGTCTGGCACAGATGTCGCCGTTGAGATAGTTCGTGTTCTTGCGTTGGGAATAGCCCTGCTCTGCCAGTTTACGCCCATCGGGATTCACCATGGGGATGACGACGATCTCGTGTTCGTGCAACATCCAGGTGACATCAGCGTCGATGCCATACTGCGTCAGCAGATAGTCAATAAAGCGGATAGCGATTTCGGCGGTGGTCAGTTCGCGGGCATGGATAGCTGCCAGCAACACAAAAACAGGTTTTGGCCCCGGTGTGTCGTGATGTGTTAGCCGAAGCGCCAGCAGATCATAGCCATAGTCTGGGCCAAGATGGTGCCGTTCCCAGGATTCGCCAAAGCGTACCAACGTCGTCAGATGAGGATAGGTTGCCGTCGTCTCAAGCAGAAACGCCTCAATGTCTTCTACGCTACGATAGCCAGCGGGAAAAGTCTGCAGATGCGCCTGCTGGAATTGCGCGGTCTGCATGGTATCCACCTGCACCGTCCAGCCGGCGGCCAACAGTGCGGAGTGTTCGGCTGGTGTGACCAGTGCAAACAGATCGGCTCCATCGCGTACACCCAGCAGGTCAACCCCGCTCTGTACCAGGTGGAGCGCTTCGTCCGGCGTTGGTGCTCGAATACGCACCACCCGCACTTGCGCATCGTTCTGATCACGTGGTGCGGGTATTGGAATGGAATGCTGTGCGGTTGATGGCGTGTCAGCCAGCCAGAAAATCAGGCTGACCATCAATAGAAGACCAGGTATGCTGCGCATGTATGCCTTCTTTGACAGGTTACTCCGCATCGATCGCATCAATCGCAGCAGCCAGGCTGGTTAATACCTCGGCCCCACCGAGCATACCCAGGACGGGTGTGGCCTGTTCCAGCAGACGAAAGGCCTCAGCCCGGCCCAGCGTTGCGGCCATACACGCAATGCCGAGGGCAGCGCGGGCACGGACGGGATCAATGGTCACGGCCGTCCTGGCAATCGATAGATAGGCACGGGCCTGATCCATCGGTTGCGCGATCTTTTCCGCAATCTGTTGTGCCTGTGCCAGATCACCTTGTTCAGCCACGGCAGTGGCCACCGCTGCGAGATAACGGCTGATTGCTGCTGGTGGTAGCAGGGATTCCGCCGAGGAAGCCCCTGTGGTGCCGGTAGTCAGGGCAGCAGGTGGTTGATGGAAGGTCATAGCTTGCGGATTTCCAGCGGCTAGAGACAGCGCTACCGTCGTATATCCACGGGCGACCAGGATGGGCGCAAGAATGAGCAAGGCGCGGATGCGTTCGTTGGTTATCGAAATCTGTTGCGCCTGTTCTAATGCGGCCAGCGGATCATCGGCACGGGCACGAGCAATGACCAGTTCAGCCAACGTGTGCGCACGTAGTTCATCGGCGCATATGCGTTGCCCAAGCTCATAGGCCTCCCGCCACTGCCCGGATCGCCCCAGAATGCGGGTCAGTTCGTCCAGCGTCCAGTCCCGTTCATCATCGTCCGTCAATTCAGCGGCGAGCGCCTGCGCCTGTTGCTGATCGCCGTTCTGCGCCAGGGCAACGGCGACTCGAGACAGGGCACGGTCGCGCTCCTCGTCGACCGTTAACTGGTTGGCGATGCTCATTGCTCGCTCACGGCGTCCAATGGCTGCATGGGCGGCAGCGAGCGCTGCAATTAAGGGCACCCGTGCATCATGATTGTTCAAGCTATCAATAGCCGTGGTAGCTTGTTCCAGAGCGAGCATCGCTACCAGACCTTCCAATGTCAGCCGTAAATCCAGCAACGCCGTGACGCGCACCGCTACATCGACAATCTGTCCAGCCACCTCCAACGCATCACCATCTTTATCAGCCAGCGCCAGCGCATGTGCCAGTTGGGCCCAGCCACGGTCACGCTGAGTCGGGCTACGCAGGCGGGCAATCCGTGCCCGAGCAGCATCTTCATCCCTGACCGCATCATCACAGGCCAGTTCAATCTGAGCCCAGGCCGCTGCGGTTTCAACAGACACATGGGAGAGCAGTGACTCACTCGCAGCACTATCGCCAATGCGGGCCAACACCACGGCTACTTCGGCCTGTGCCCAGGCACCCAGGCTTTCGTGGGCAATATTCCGTGCTACCGCTTCGGCCCGTTCGAGTTCGTTCTGGGCCAGCAGCCAGCGCACGATGCGGGTCTCGGCCATACCCCGCCGCTCCACATGCCCAATCCGCGCGCTTATTGCTAGCGCTGCGTCAACGGCTTTCAGGTTAAGGGCGGCCTGAGACAACTCCGCCAGCAACTGCATCCGTTGTTCGTGCCAGGTGCGTGGGAGGGTTTGTTCTTCCAGGTCAAGGGCCTGAGACAGGAGCCGCATCGCTGATGTACGCATGCGATTGTTGTAGCAAAATTCACCTAACTTTCGCAACACCAGCGCCTTCTCACGTCCATCGGGTAGTTGATCCACCAGTGCCAGGACACGTTTCAAGGCCGTTTCACGCCCGGTATGCTCCAGGGCAGTCATCAGTGCCGCCAGTGCGGCATCAGGAGCCATACTGCGTCCCTGTGACGCCAGGGTTCCCGCCAGTGCAACGCTCCGTGCCAGACGTAAGAGCGAGGCATCCGTCATGGCAATATGTAACTCCCAGGCCAGATCACTGGCAGCATCAGCCAGTCCACCAGAGCTACGTTCGTGGGCCCGAATCCATTCTCGCTGTGTCACACCGGGCAATATGTTGGTCTGCGTTTCAGACGTTCCAAGGGCGGCATGGCGTGCTGACTGTCGGCGGATATAGTTGATGGTCTCAACCGAGCGTATGCTGGCAGGCTGGAGACGGTCATGGGCTACCAGTGGTGACAGCGCAACGATATCGGCATGTGCCTGACATAAGGCTGTTGCATGTCGTCGTACCAGGTAGTCGCGTGTAGCCCAATGATAGAGTGACAGAAACGCAGTACAGGCTGGCCGAGAGGCTGATAGCGGATCTCCTTCTGACAGTGTTTGCCTGGCATTGTTGCTCACATTGATCCAGGAGGCTTGCTTGTCTATCCAGGGCTGCAGATCGGCGCCAACCAGCGTGCGGCACAGGTCGACGGGAAGCGGCTCGCCAGACGCAGCCAGGAGCAGCGCCAGCCGTTGTCCCGCTGCGTCCAGTCCAGCCCACCAGTGGTCGTGCAGAAAGTCCAACCCTGGCTGTAATGCCTGGGAGTCGATCTTGTTCTGTGCCAGCAGGGTAGCAGCCAGTCGGAGATACAAAAAGTTCCCCCGGGCCGCCGTCACCAGGGGCATCACCCATTCTGTAGGACAGCTTTGCGCCTGGAGCAGGCGGGTTTGCGTTTGTACTACCTCATCTGTGGCTGCCAGCGTTAGCTGTACATCAGGTGTGACAGGCAGTGTTGCCCCTGGCAGACAACCATAGATCATACGTACATAGGGTGGAAGACGAATGGGTATCGGCAGGGGACGCGGATCAAAGGTCTGGGCCGTACAAGTCGGCGCATCCACCAGCAGCACCACCGGGTTCGCGGACGAACCGTTCATTGATGCATCTTCCAGCAGTTGTTCCAGGCTTAGGCGTGAATGAGTCGCCAGCGGTGCAACAAGGGGCACACGTATCTGCGCCAGAGCGATAATTTGTGCATGCAGAGTAGCCGCACCTTGCCGATAATCATCATCAACAAACCAGAATGCCCATGGCTGAGTCGCAGCAAGATAGGCCAGGAGCGTGGTGACACCACTGCCCGCTAATCCTTGCAGCGCAATGATGCCACTGTCAAGTGTTTGGACTGCCTCGTTCAGTTGGGCCAGCAAGGTAGAACGACCTGTATGGAGGTCGCCCTGAACAGAACACATAGTCGTTACACAGGCACGAATACGAGCCGTCTGTCGAGCCAGGCTGTCAGCAAGGGGTGCCCGAAGCCAGGGATACGGATCGAGCGCAGCTATCGCCGGTGGAATATGGTTGTATGGCTGCACCAGGGTTGTCCTCCCTTTCTGTTGAGACAAAGCTTGTTATGAGTATCATACCATGGGATGCGAAGGACAGTGGGAGTATACGGAACAACCTTTTGCGCAGATGCAAGACCGGCAGCCCAACCTGGTATGCAAGACCGGGTGCGTTGATCGATGGGCGCACCCGGTCTCGGCCAGAATTCCTCAGTACTACCAGCACCCGTATGTAGCCGACGAATCGTTGACCACACTGCACAGATCAAGAGCGTGTGTGATTATGCACTAGGCAATATCGACGGTCGCCCCCGCCTCGACCAGTTTGGCTTTTGCTTGATCCGCTTCCTCTTTGCTGACCCCCTCCTTAACCGGCTTGGGTGCCCCCTCAACCAGATCTTTGGCCTCTTTCAACCCCAGGCTGGTCAATTCACGTACGGCCTTAATCACCTGTATCTTATTCGCTCCTACCTCCTTGAGGATGACATCAAACTCAGTCTTCTCCTCAACGGCGGCTGGTGCAGCCGCCCCATCACCGCCAGTGGCGGTCGGCATGACCCCCATTGGCATACCCATTGCCATTGGTGCTGCCGCCGTGACCCCCCACTTCTCCTCCATCTCTTTCTTTAACTCAACCAGTTCCAGCACATTCAGTTGCTCGATAGAGGCAATAATCGTGGAAACCTTCTCGCTTGCCATTCGTGGAAAATCCCTTCTAGTATAGCAATAACACTACGTATGAGCAGACTGCAATTGATCGATCCGTGCCTGCACAACATTCATCACATCTGCGACCACCGCATTGAGAATGCCAACCACTCCTGTAAGTGGCGCATTGATCACGCTCACTACCCCGGTTAATGGCGACTGGATGCCACCCACAATCTGGGCCAGCACCTGTTCACGTGACGGTAGTTTCGTCACCTGCTCTAATCCATCGGCTGGTAACAAACTGTTACCCAATATGCCACCACGTATCGTTATCTTCTGAGAACTACGCAGGTAATCCTGAAGCGTCTTTGCTACTTTTGCCACGTCATCGTAGGCAATGGTCAACGCCGTTGGTCCCTCTAACAAAGGCATCAGGCTGTCATGGCCAGTTTCACGCGCTGCGATCCGAATGAGCGTATTTTTAGCCACAATCAGATCAGCCCCACTCTCACGGAGTTTCTGGCGCATGTCCGTAATTTCCGCGACAGTCAACCCACGATAATCCGCAACGACCGTCAATTGCATGCGCGATAGTCGTTCTGTCAGATCAGCCACGGTTGCTATTTTACGTTCGGTTGGCACGAGACTTTCACCCCCTTTCAAGGCATAATAAAAGCCGCCATGTTCCTAGACATGGCGGCCAGACGCAAGACATAACTAATGATGCAACCTGATATGTGCGGAACAGCATGCTCCACAGACCAGGTTCCGATCAGGTATGTTATGTAACTGCTGACACTACCTCGGCAGGTGTCCACAAGGGATTGTTACGGCCAGAAACAAACTGTCTGCATCGCAGCCATTGTTTGTACGACCCACCGGCTGTCTAGAGTAGAGTTATATCCAAAACTATCGGTTAGTTGGGCAGCGACGATGCTGCCTTAAAGCAGTAGTACCCTGTGTTGTACGAATATGACTTCGACCTTCCGCCGCTTTTCGACCCCCCACCGCCTCCGAGCGGAGGGGATAGGGAACCCCCTTTCGCATGTCTAGACGGACGCGATGGCTCATCCGCCGCCGCGTTTCGCCCGCAGCCGCGTGGAAGCGAGCAACAGGAGCGCTCTGCCGCAGACCCCCTTACGGGAAGGGGGGGGAACAACTGCGTAGCGTGTGTTCAAGACCAGAACATGCAGAAGGGTCACGTCGAAACGGTATTAGCCCAGGCTCATTGCCTGAGCTTCCTGCACATTAACCCGAATACCAGGCCCCATCGTACTGGTTAGGGTCACCGATTTAATATAGGTACCTTTGGCACCACTCGGTTTGGCGGCCTTAACCGCTTCCATAAGTGCGGCCATATTCTGTCGTAATTGATCGAGTGAAAAGCTACATTTACCAATCGCAACATGCAGCAAGCCGGTTTTATCATTACGAAATTCCACACGACCACCCCGCACTTCGGTAATCGTTTGTGGGAGATCCTCAGCGGGAACAATCGTACCGCTTTTGGGATTGGGCATCAGACCACGTGGGCCGAGCTTGCGTCCCAGGCGTCCCACCTTGCTCATCATTTCTGGGGTAGCAATTGCAATATCAAAATCAAAGAAATTTTCCTTATCGATACGGGTGATAATATCATCACTGCCAACATAGTCTGCACCCGCCTGCTGGGCCGCACGGGCCGCATCGCCTTGAGCAAAGACCAGCACCCGGACGGTTTTACCTGTACCGTGGGGCAACGCAACAGTGGTACGGATATTTTGATCCGCGTGGCGTGGATCAATACCCAGCCGCAGGTGTGTCTCAATAGTCGCATCAAAGTTGACAAACGATGTCTCTTTTGCCAGTTGTAATCCCTCTTCCGGAGAATAGAAGCGGTTGCTATCGACCTTCTTCGCCGCTTCGAGGTATTTTTTACCGCGCTTTGCCATATCTATTCTACTCCTTGTGGTACCAACGGGGTAACCGTTCAGGTGGGTTGGTTGGGAGGAGCAGTGCCGCTCCAGGAGGTTCTAAGGGTTTCGCGGGGCCGCAGGCCCCCGCAACCCCCGCTGGCGAACGTTCCCCTGAACGGGTACATGTCAGGCAGGGCCGCATATGGATTGGACTTGAG
>CALANA010000097.1 GCA_937925925.1 uncultured Chloroflexales bacterium
CCGTCCTGTACCCCGGCCTCCAGCAATGCCGCGCTGATGCCACTGGCATCTAGCACACGCTGGATGCGATCCAGTGCTTCCGGCTGGCTAAAGTTGGTCATGGCGATCAGGCGCTCGATCTTGCGCCCGCGCACGCGCCAACCCTCACCCTCTGGCTCAACCGTAAACAGATTGGGGTCAACGTCGGGCACGGGCCACGTCAGCGCAGGTTCATCGGGATCAACCGGGTCACGCATGGGGGCAGGTATCTCGCGTAGTCGTTGCGCAACGTGGGCCAGCAAATCGGCGACGCCCTCCTGAGTAACCGCCGCAATCGCAAACAGATCTTCAGCCGCCACGGGCAATGCACGCTGCAACCGCTCCAGATTGGCCTGCGCTTCCGGCAGGTCAAGCTTGTTCAGCACCACGATCTGCGGACGTTGCGCCAGTTCGGGCTGGTATTGGCGCAATTCGGCATTGATCTGCTGATAATCGGTCAGCGGGTCGCGTCCATCAACGCCGGCCGCGTCGATCATATGCACCAGCAGGCGGGTGCGCTCGACATGGCGCAGAAAATCAATGCCCAGGCCCACCCCCTGGTGCGCACCTTCGATCAAGCCCGGCACATCGGCCACCACAAAGCGTTGATCGCCCACCTCAACCAGGCCCAGGTTGGGCTGCAAGGTGGTGAATGGATAGGCGGCGATCTTGGGACGGGCGGCACTGATCACCGAGAGCAGCGTACTCTTGCCCGCGTTGGGAAACCCGATCAACCCGACATCGGCAATCAGCTTCAACTCCAGTTCAAGCCAGAGTTCCTGGCCTGGTTCGCCCAGTTCGGCAATCCGTGGCGTCTGGCGTGTAGCGGTTGCAAAGTGAACATTGCCCAGACCACCCTTACCCCCACGGGCCGCCAGCAAGCGCTGACCGGGACGCTCCAGATCGACGGTGTACGTCTGGCCCTCAATTTCGGCGCGAACCACGGTGCCCGGCGGCACCCTGACGGTCACGTCACGTCCCTGCCGCCCATACATCGTGTTTTTGCTACCATTGACACCATTCTCGGCCACAAATTTTTTCTCATAGCGAAACGAGAGCAGCGTATTGAGCTGGGCATCGGCCAGCAGATAGACATGGCCCCCACGCCCACCATCGCCACCACTTGGCCCACCACGTGGCACATATTTTTCACGGCGAAAGGCAGCCGAGCCATTGCCACCGTTGCCGGCCTTCACAAAAATCGCTACTTTATCGTATAGATCACCAGACATGGACTAGACCTGCTCTTCTGCGTTAGAACGTTAGAACGTGCCAACGTGCCAACGTGCCAACGCGCTAACGTTAGAACGTGCCAACGTGCCAACGTGCCAACGCGCTAACGTGCCAACACAGATGCCTTTGCCACTTTGCGTCTTTGCGTTAAAACAGGCGGCCGTCGGGGACGCGAGGACGCGAAGATACAAGGACGCGAGGACACGAGGACGTCACAGTACACAACGAACAGGACACATCAACGACACGGTTGTATTGCAGAGGAGGTAGAAAATACGACAGGCACGGAGATGGCTCTGTACATATCTCCATGCCCGCCGTTTCTTCGTGGTCGTGTATAGTACTGGTATGGTACAACAACGAGATGTTCTCACTGCAGCGGTGGGTTCCGCGCATCATGCCGATGGCTGTCCTATCACGATGAAGAACTTTTGCGCTCCACCTGTTCGATATTGTTGGTTGAGGTCGGCTCATCATCTTCACGAACAGCCTTCTTAAACTCACGAATACTGCTACCCAGCGCTGCGCCAATCCCTGCAATGCGACCTGCACCAAAGATGGCGATTACGATCGCCAGAATGATCAACAGTTCCCATGGGCCAACTGGCATAACGGACTCCTTCCTTATTCCTTGCTCTGTTTTTGCTGCTCTTTACTATTCGAATATGCTCTCATATGTTCTCAAGTTATATGCCATAATCCTTGAGACACAGGTGGTGCAGAACACCGACAGTTGTTCCTCAACCAGGCTTGACGCAGTGTGTGACAACATCAATCCAGGACTTACGCCGCCGCTTGAACCCCACGTTCCTGCGACGACGCTCAGAGCTTGCCCTGAGCGCAGTCGAACGGGACAAGCTTTTTCGCCGGAGTTTACCCCTTCGACGACGCTCAGAGCTTGCCCTGAGCGCAGTCGAACGGGGCAGGCTCTGAGCGAAGCCGAAGAGGGCAGCGTGAAAAAGTCCCTTTTTGCTCTCTCCTTCTTTCGCCGAAGGCGAAAAGGGAGAGAGCAAAACAAAAAAGTACCGCTCTGTCGAAGGCGAAAAGGCGAGTTGACCAGACCACGGCGTAAGTCCTGAATCCTCAGATCGCCAGCAGCGAGAGGCGGCCATGTTTGGATGTTCTGTGCAATATGTATAGCAATCCTAAAGTTGTGAAGCACCGGATTCCAGGCGTAACGCTGGTCTAACTCCGTCCCGGCTGAAGCCGGGACGCCACATTTACCATTGCAATCGGTTTGCTGTATTTGATTCTTGCCGGATTCTTCTATTCATTATACTGTATCAACAACTGCTGTCAACCGTGCCTGTTCATAGGCCATCAGAGTCTGTTCAGCGGTGGTACGCCATGAGAAGTGCCGAGCGCGACGCAATCCCTGTTCGCGCAGATGCCGATGCAACCCATCATCGTGCAGCAAACGCAACATCGCGCCTGCCATAGCGTCAGCATCAGTGGGGGCGACCATCAGGCCCGCCTCGCCCACAACTTCAGGCAGGCTCGATGTGTTGGAGGTGACGACCGGTGTCCCACACGCCATCGCTTCGAGCGGCGGCATCCCAAACCCCTCATACAGCGAGGGAAACACAAACATCCGCGCCGCTGCATACCACAGCGGCAGATCCTGTTCATCAATATAGCCCACAAAGTGAACCCGATCACGTAACCCCAATGCTTCCAGGCGCTCAAAAACAGGTTGGTACATCCAGCCCTTGCCGCCGCCAATCAGCAATGGTACCGGATCATGGCGCACCACCTGGCTATAGGCCTCCAGCAGCGTCGTAAGGTTCTTACGCGGCTCCAGCGTGCCGACATACAAGATAAACCGCTCCGGCAGGCTATGCCGGGCGCGAAACGCGGCCAGCGTGGGCGGATCAGGCGGGCGAAAATGATCGCGCGCTGCGTTGGGCGTCACGACCACCCGCTCGGCCGGAACGCCCAGCAAGCCGACCACTTCCTGCCTTGTGTGTTCTGAAACCGCCAGAATGCGCACTGCCCGCCGCACACTGACCCGCGTGGCAAAATCGAGATAGGTGCGATTATAGGCGCGAAATGTCTGTGGAAAGCGGATAAATGCCAGGTCGTGGATTGTCACTACACCGGGCACCGGGCAGGCAAAGGGAATAACGTTCAGGGTGCCATGAAAGAGATCGGCCTGGTGCCAACGCAGCAACAGTGGAGCCAGCACTTGTTCCCACGGAATGCGAATACGGGGGTTAATCGTTGGCAGCCGGCTGGCGTGGACGGCAAAGCGCGGCGGTAAGCCCAGCGCCTGCGCATCCAGCCCGTGGGTCGTATGAATGGTATAGCAGTTATGCTGATCGACCAGCGCCAGGTGGTGCAGCAGTTGCTCAATATAGTGTGAGACGCCTGCTCGCCGAAACGAGCGCGTGTGCGCCAGCAGATGGGCATTGATCGCAATATGCATGAGTATCCTCGGTCAGCCTCGCGCTGGTGGTGTTCAAATCATAGAACCTGGGCGATAGTGATTAAGTATCATGATATTGTATCTAGTACAAGCGGGCCTCCCTCCCTCGTTGTCGGTCATCCGAAGCGGAGGCGTAGCCGGAGGGAAGGTGCCTGGATGCCATCAGAAAGCAAGATGCTTCGCTGCGCTCAGCATGACACAACCCTGGAGCGATGGCCGTCATCGTGTACTAGTCGCGACGGTAGTCGTTTGTGTGGTCATATCAACGACTACAATCGTCACTCCATACACCCTCTGCCGCCCTCCGCACATTCAATGGGGCCGATTAGCTGATGGCCAACCAATCTGCGCGCCTGCAGCAGGTACAGAAGCCGTTCTGGTCGCATGTCTGCGTACTACGTGTTACTAATGGTATAATACTATCGATCAATGGCATACGAGCGATGGGGCACAACCCCCCAGTCACTGACCGGATAGTACAGTATCCAGGCCTGACCGATCACGTGATCCAGGGGCAGCGCATCCCACTCGCGTGAGTCACTACTGTTCGAGCGATTATCACCCAGGACAAAAATGGCATCGTGTGGCACAACCACCGGCCCCTGGCTACATTCGTCATTTATACTACAGATCGTCAGAGCACCCTGGAGATACGGCTCATCTAACGGCTGATTGTTCACGTATACGCTGCCATCGCGGATCTCAATCGTTTCCCCTGGCAGACCAATGACACGTTTGATATAGTCCTTACGTACATCACCCGGATACTCAAAAACCACAATATCGCCACGTTGAGGCTGGTGAAAAGGATAGACTACACGTGTGGGCAGATCGGCATTGCCCGGTAGCAAACGCAGGGGTGCATTCACATCAAAATTGAAGTAGACCAGCTTGTTAACCAGAATGTACTGTCCACTATGAAGACTGGGTTCCATGCTGGAGCCTTCAATCTTAAAGTTTTGCACAATACCACGTACAATAAAGAAGATCAACAGAATGAAAATGGCCGTCTCCAGCATCTCCTTGACAATATTACGCACACTGACGATGGGTTCATGAGCATCGGTATCGCGTGCAAGGTGATCCGGCTGGGCAGGATGGGTTGCTACATCTGGTAATGGAAAGGCCGTCGGTCGGACAGTGCGTAATCGACGTTGAAGTGGCATATCGCTGGTTGTCGGGGATTGATCCAGACCTAACCTGTGGCGCAGAGGTGTGTCATTCATACCGCTAAAAATGTCTCTTTGCTTGATCTTTCATCTTTCAGATCGAGCGCACATATGCGCACTCATATCTGGCATTATACCTGATAGAGTCGCAAAAAGAAAGCCTATTATCGGAGGTCATTGGTTTCTATCGAGGGGGGCAACTGCACGACAGAGCCGAAGTACCTATGACCCGCAGTTGCCATCCCACGGGTAACCATCTACAACAGGAGTTGCGCTACTCATGGAACTTGCACGCATTACTACGACAACCGAGAATGGAACGATGCATTGTAGCGCCTGCCAGTGGCGTTGCACACTGCAACCGGGTGATACAGGACGCTGCCTCGTGCGCGTGGGTAGTACCGAAGGTATCACGGCTGAGAATTATGGTCTGATTAGCGCAGCGTTAGTGGCACCAATTGAAGACTATCGGCTGTGGCATTTCTTTCCGGACTCACTGGTACTGGCTATCGGTGGTTGGGGCTATGCGTTTCCGGTTGATCAGCAACGGGGAACCTATGCCCATATTCCAATGCTTGAGGAGAAGCGTCGCCGCCTACCACCTGAACGGGTCGCCTCGTTTGCGCTGGAGCGCCTGTGTCGCGGGGTTGTCTGGGCCTATGGTGAACCAGCGGTCTCACACGAGTATGTACTGCGTTTACTCCAGACCAGCCGTGCCGCCAGTCGCTACACGGCGCTGGTGACTACCGGCTATCTGACCGCCGAGGCACTCGATAGCTTCGGGCCATACCTGGATGGCATCAGCCTCGATCTGCGTGGATTTGGCGATACGGCGTATGCTCGCCTGGCCGGAATACCGGATTGGCACGGTATTCTGGGAGTGATGGCCTGGGCACGGCAGCACTGGCGCTGTCATATCGAGGTGACAACCCGCCTGCATCACGGTGTCAATGACGATCCACGCGAACTGCGGTCGCTGGTGGATTGGATCAACGCCTCCCTGGGTGAACAAACACCGTGGCACGTGCTGCCGGGTGATGCTGGCGCAGAGACGGCTGCCGCTGTGGTGCGAGCCAGGCGCATTGGACACGAGGGCGGATTGCAGTTCGTCTATGGCTCCGAGCCGAATCAAAATACAATCTGCCCGGTTTGCCAGGCGGTATTGATTACCCGCGATAACGGGCTGGTCAGTCCAGTAGGTATTAGCGATGGTGTGTGTACTAATTGTGGGCACAAACTTTATTTACGCACGTCCATCTTCAAACGCTGAGCGCCTGTTTGCCCCGTTGGCTCGATAGGTTGGGACTGGTACCGCTACGTCGTGTTGCAGTACCAGTCCCTGCTGCACTTTGTTTATGGCCCCAAATTTTCGCCTACAGCGAAAATTTGAGGGGAGAAACCGGCAAAACTACCGCTCTGCCCCCTTCGGCTTCGCTCAGAGCCTGCCCCCTTCGACTGCGCTCAGGGCAAGCTCTGAGCGTCTTCGAAGGGGTAAACTCCGGCGAAAAGGCTATCTGACGATACCACCGCGTACCTCCTGTTCCGCCAGGAATGACTGCGGCACTCTCCACCGTTTCCCTGACTGATCACCTTTTGTCATCGTATTACCTGATGACTATAGCATTGTCTAGCAAGAAATAGACACATTCTTCTGACACCGCCTACTTGGAACCGTTAACGAAGTCTACTTGGAACCGTTAACGAAGCTATCTGACACCACCTACTTGGAACCGTTAACGAAGTCTACTTGGAACCGTTAACGAAGCTATTTGACACCACCTACTTGGAACCGTTAACGAAGTCTACTTGGAACCGTTAACGCATTGACGTTTTGGCCTACATTAGGTAATATAGGAGCAACCTGTCTCACAAAGACAGCAGAGCCAGATGGTGTGGCCGCACCACCTGGCTCTCTAACCCCGACCCTGCACAACCAGGATCGAGGCCAGCGTATTGTATCACCTCCTTGCGTGGTGTGCAGCGCAACGGCGATCCTTTGCTAGCGGGGAGCGCTGTTGCGTGTGAGATAGGCCGTGGAAGTCCCGGTTCGCCTTCCGCCCGTGCAGGGCGGGTTGGCTGGCTTCCCGCCCTGCACACTGTATATCAAGGAGGAACACGAAGATGAGTTTTTACGCCCCGTCGGATTTGCTCTACCTCTGGCAGCAGGAACAACTCACGGCCGAACAGGCTCTGGGGCATATGCTCCAGATTGTCCAGGCCCAGCAGCAGATGCTGCAGGCTCAGCAGCAACGGTTGCGAACGTTGGAGCAGCAACTGGTATGTGTTGAGCAAACTTTGACGAACAACAACGGTCGTACATCTGGCGCATGCACATCGGCCAGCGCACCAGAACGAAAACGAGCCGCAACGACGTCGTCACGCCGACAAACGAAATCATGAGCCGCCTGGGGGGTGTTTGCTGCTGCAGCGGCGGGCACCTCCTGCCCATTTGCCACCGCACACTGCGCTATGCTCCAACGCTCCCAGCACCCGATGTTCCAATACACCGCCCTCGTCTGGCACAGTTTATGCCTGGAGTCCCGGCTTGAGCCGAGGCCAACGCACTGTTCCAATGCACCGCCCTCGTCTGGCAGCATTTAGGCCGGGAGTTCCGGCTGATGGTTTTTGCCTACATATTCCGCTCTGCGCCTCCTCGCCCGGCGGCTGAAGCCGCAGGCTACGGGATGCAAAGCCCGCCTGCGCGGGCTGGAGCGGGGCATACCGGATTCATGACGCACACTCCATTAGCCGGGGCCAACGCACCGTTCCAATGCACTGCCCTCGTCTGGCACAGTTTATGCAATAGGAGAGAGACATAGTATTATAACGAGACTTCCCCTGGAAAGAGATTTCGAGAGGCGCAACTCCTCCGAGACATCTCCTTTATGGTTGGGAGAAATACCATACCAGGAACCACCAGACCTCTGTTGTACTATGCATCAACCCTGATAAGCGAAAGGAAAAGCGATGGCAGTGCAGATAAACACGATTAATATTGGCATGACTGATACGCAACGCGCTGGTGTGGTCACTATTTTGACGCACGTTCTGGCCGACCAGCACCTGTTATACATTAAGACGCGCAACTACCATTGGAACGTGGTCGGCCCGCTGTTTTATACCCTGCATGAAGTTTTTGAAGCCCAGTATACCCAGTTGGCAACCGATATTGACAATACAGCCGAGCGTATTCGCTCTCTGGGTGCCCCGGCCATTGGGACTCTGACCGAGTTTCAGCGCTATACGACGCTCACCGAGTCACCCGAGGACTACCCGGATGCCATAACGATGATTACCAACCTGGTTATGGATCACGAGACCATGATTCGCAATCTGCGTGGCTATCAGGCTGCCTGTGACGAAGAGTATCAGGATATGGGTACCAACGATTTTCTGATTGGACTAATGCAGCAGCACGAAGCCATGGCGTGGATGCTGCGGGCTTTTTTGCAGGAACGTCCATAGATCTGGCGCTAGCGCAGTCGATGGAGTGCAAGCATGGTCACGTCGTCATAAAATGTGGTATTGGACACATATTCGTAGACATGGGACTCGATATATTCCAGGAGCGTTGCAGCAGAGCGGACTGGCCCTGACAGCAGCGCCAGCAGGCGTTCTTCGCTAAAGAAGGCACCAGCACGATTACGCGCTTCTGTGACACCATCAGTATAAGCCAACAGGATGTCGCCTGGCTCCAACTGTATAGACTGAATAGTAAACGTAACATCCGCCATCATACCCACCGCTGGCCCGGTAGGATCTAACATCTGCTTGATCCTACCGGCACTTAACACTATTGGTGACTCATGCCCGCCATTCACATAGGTCAGGACACCTGTATCTGGCTCCAATATACCAAAAAACAGCGTAGCAAACATGTGTTTGTTGTTGTGGTGATGATGACGCACAATATAGTTGCTGGTTAACACCACCGCATTCAGGGCAGCGTGGGCGGTAGGTGCCGACTGTTCGGCAAAGGCGCGGATCAGCGTGCGAATTAACGCCATAAAGAGCGCGGCACCGACTCCCTTGTCACACACATCGGCAATCACCAGGCCCAGACGATTATTCGGCAGAGAAAAGGCATCATAAAAATCACCGGCAACTTCGCGGGCGGGATGAAAAGCAGCCGCAAGCTCCCAGCCTGGCAACTGCGGTAAACTGGCTGGCAAAAAATCGGATTGCGTACGACGCCCCAATTCCATTTCCTGTTGGAGCGACAGCAGATAGGCCCGCTCTTGATCGCGGAGCCGCTTTTTCTCTAGACTGGCCCCCACGCGCGCCCTGAGCAAGATCGGGTTAAACGGTTTGAATAAATAATCTTCAGCACCCAGCTCAATGCAGCGGGCAATACTGTCCAGATCATCAATCGCTGAAATCATAATCACCGGAATATAGCGTAGCCCAGGATGCGCTTTGAGCTGTTCCAGAACTTCATACCCGTTCATTTCCGGCATCATAATATCTAGCACAATCAGATCAAACTTATCTCGATTGAGCAACTCGAGCGCCTGACGACCCGTCTCAGCCGTCGTGACCCGATGGCCCTGACGAGTAAGCCGTCGTGCCAGTAAATCGCGATTATTCTCGTTGTCATCAACGACCAGTATAGCACCTGGAGTGGAAGTCATCGAGGAAGCCTCTTTAGTGTACAGCATCTGTTTTCAACCACATTGCCATGTTGGATGTATCATAGCACATGTAGACACTGATCGCTATCAGGTGCTGGTTATATCAATGTGACTTCGACCTTCCGCCTCTTTTCGCCCGCTTTCACAAGTGTATGTTTTTTTAATTACATTGCATTGGGATGGGGCAAAACACTCCTGCCATCTCCCCCCCGCTGGGGGGCGTCCCGATACGGCAAAACGGACTTTTGCGCAAAAAAATCTACACTTGTGAAAGCCGGGGAGTCGATGGAAAAAGATCCCTGTCAAATTGGTACGAGAGAGCAAGGAGAACTTTTTCCTTCCGTCCAAACAGGGACGCACTTCTGGTGCCCCCTTTTCGCCGAAGGCGAAAAGGGGGCACCAAAAACATAGAAACAGTACCGCGTGGGCATGATATGACGCGGAAAGGTCACGTCGAAACGGTATGATACAGAGCGCAATCCTCAATCAGGCATGCAAAACCAGAGGCCTGGCTTGAACCCGAATGGAGCGCTTACCAGGCTCAAGCCAGGCCTCCAGTACACGATTGGGACGTGCTATACCACAAAACCGGGCTGTCTTTTGCGCGCTGGAGATGGATGTACTGCACAACACTCCGCATACGTTCAGGCGCGACACCAGGCTGCCGGGGGAAGCGCTTGAGCGTTTGAGCGTTTGCACGCCTGTACGTAGGTGAAGCGCTTGAACGCTTCACCGCTCGAACGCTCAAACGCTTGAGCGGCCAGGTGTCCCATTGAGCAATACGATTATCTTGGACATCAATCGCTCAAACTCAATCGGCTTTGTATCATATTCATCGCATCCAGCCGCAAAACACCTGTCACGATCACCAGACATCGCGTGTGCCGTGAGCGCCAGCACCGGGATCATACGGGTCGCCGGCAGCGCTTTGATCTGCTGCGTTGCTTGCCAACCATCCAGTACCGGCAGACTCATATCCATCACGATCAAGTCAGGTAATTCAGCCTGTGCCACCGCCACACCTTGCGCTCCATCCACGGCCACAATGACCTCATAGCCCCGCCGTGCCAGGCGCCGCGCTAACATATCTCGATTCATCTCATTATCTTCAACCAGGAGAATCTTGGTCATCGCGCCTCTCTTGCGTCATTACTCCTTTGTACCGTGCAAGCCATCACCAGATTGCGCACGTCATCCAGTAACTGTTCACGATGAAGGGGATCCTTCTGTACGATCCGTTCGACCGAGCCTTTCAAGCGTTGCTGAACATCAGGTGATAGATCCATCGCCGTCACAACAATGATCGGAATAGATTGACCGGCCGGTGATGTCTGCAATGCATGCATCACCTCAAACCCATCTAGCTCTGGCAGGATCAAATCCAGCAGAATCAATGCTGGTCGCTGCCGTCGAACTTGCTCCAGCGCCAGTCGGCCACTCGTCGCCTCCAGAACGTGCCAACCGGCATGTTCGAGGATACGCCGTAGCATCTCGCGTGTCGCACGATCATCTTCGACCACCAGAATATATTGATTGGTGACGTCGGTGACTGCGGATTGCTGGTCAACATAGTGCCCCAGAATAGACAGCAGGTGAGCGCGATCAATCGGTTTGGTCAGGTAATCGGTTGCACCCAGCGCAAACCCCTGTGCTTTGTCGTTCATCATCGTGAGCATCACCACCGGAATATGTGCCAATTCAGGAGATTCTTTGAGGGCCAGTAAGACGGCCCACCCTTCCATATCAGGCAAGAGCACATCGAGCGTAATAACCGCCGGATGCAACTCTCGCGCTCGACGTAATCCTTCCCTACCGGTGTCTGCCGTCTCAACGCGAAACCCTTCCCGCGTCAGATGGCGTACCATCAAGTCACGAGTGATGAGATCATCATCAATCACCAGAATAACGGGCGGCTCGGCGTTGGTGTGGGGAAGCACGGGCAGCGGTACGGCATCGGTGCTGAAAGGCGGAGTGTAAGACCGATCAGGCGTTGCACAAGCAGCGGGCGTGACCGGTAACATAATCGTAAAGGTCGAACCCTGCCCTTCGACACTGGTCACCGTAATATCGCCCCCCATCATATGACAAAAACGCTGACTGATCGCCAATCCGAGACCTGTGCCACCATACCGTCGGGTGGTTGAGGGATCAGCCTGAACAAACTCAGCGAACAGGTTCTGCATCTGCGTTTGTGACATACCGATCCCGGTGTCGATCACTCGAAAAAGAACCCATGCGGCACCATCAATCCATTCCGGTTGCACCTCAAGTGTCACCTGACCCTGGTTGGTGAATTTCGCGGCGTTGCTCAGCAGATTGATCAGCGATTGGCGTAGTTTGGTCAGATCCGTATGCAATGGTGGTAAATCAGGAGCCAATGTGACGTGCAGCACGTTACCGTTCTTGGCCATAAGCGGCTGCATGGTTGTCACCACATCCTGCACCAGAGTTGCGATGGAAAACGTTTCCAGATAGAGATCCATACGCCCGGCCTCGATTTTCGACAGATCAAGAATGTTATTGATCAGCGCCAGCAGATGGTGACCAGCCGTCTGGATTTTTATCAGATCCGGTTCAAACTCGGTATAGCCGAGTTCGTGTGCCTCCTCCTGGAGCATTTCGCTATAGCCAATAATCGCATTCAAAGGCGTGCGCAACTCGTGACTCATGTTGGCGAGAAACACACTCTTGGCGCGATTGGCGGCCTCAGCGCTTTCACGTGCGCGCTGAATCTCGGCCTCCACTCGTTTACGCTCCATCAATTCCTGCTGGGCGGCACTATAGAGTTGCGCGTTGTCCAGCGCAATCGAGGCCAACTCTGCAAATCGGCATAACAGCTCGACCTCCTCATCACAAAAAATACGATCCGAATCAGCATGCGCCATTCCCAGGACACCGACCACCTGCGTCGAAGATTTGAGTGGCACGCCCGCAACGGCCCCAAAGCGATCATATCGATAATATGCCGAGCGCCCAGACCATTCTTCGTAGTTAGATACCACGACTGGTTGACCGAGTTGCCAGACTTTGCCTGCCAGACCCTCGCCCATCGGCATACGCTGGCCGAGATACTTACTGAAGACACCCGTTGCAAACTTGACTTCAATGACCGGCTTGCTCCCGTCATCGATCACGAGATAGAGATAGCCATGACATGTACCTAGCATTTCCCCGGCGCGGTTGATAATCGTTTCAATCAGTTCGGTCAAATCCAGGCGTTGCATGAGGGCAAGGGTCGTCTGATGCAATGCCGCCAGATACGCATTTTGCTGGCGCAGCCTGGCTTCAACCTGTTTGCGGGGCGTAATATCGGCAACGGATCCTTCGTAGTAACAGACCGATCCATAAGGATCGCGCACGATCCGTGCATTTTCTGTAATCCAGATGATGCTGCCATCACGACGATAGACCTGCGACTCAAAGTCCACAACCGCGCCCTGTGTTTCGATGAGACGGATAAATTCCTGCCGTCGCTGCGGGTCAACATACAGTTGTTCTTGAATACTGGTGATTTCAGCCATCAGCGCTGCGGGTGAGGGATAGCCATAGATGCGTGCCAGCGCCGGGTTGGCACTGATATACTGTCCGTCCGGTGTGGTCTGAAAAATACCCTCAATCGCATATTCAAAAATAGTGCGATATTTTTCCTCAGCCTGGCGCAGCGCTTGATACGCCCGCTGACGTTCGGTACTATCGCTGATCATGACGGTATAAAAGCGCTCCTGATCAGAGTGGGTCGCCGTAATTGCTAATTCAATGGGGAAGATCGTACCATCGGCCCGGCGTCCGTACACCTCACAGACAGTACCGCTGGTCGCACTGTGCAAAACCAGCGCTTTGATCGCATGGCCTGCGTCTGGATCGCGCTCGATCGCACGCTCTTCGATCAAGACCGCGAATGATTGACCCAGCAGTTGGGCCGCCGGATAACCAAACAGGGTTTCAATTGCCGGGTTCAGCGACGTGATCACCAGCGTCTCCCAGGACAGGGTCATAATCCCCTCCCGCGATGTATTGACAATGGCACGGCTGCGAGTAACCGCCTGTTCCAGCGCATCCATCACGCGATTATAGCGCTCGGCAATCTGCCCAACCTCGGTAAACGGCTCGACCAGCACTCGTAACCGCAGATCGCCAGTTTGTGCCTGCTGCTCCATCGTCAACGCCAGATCGAGCCAGTCCGTGCTGGCCTGATGTTCCGAGATATTCAGGCCAACCCGTTCGTCCTGCGGTGTTACCCGGAAGGGCCAGACCCGGTTCAGCAGGGTCAGAATAATCCATGAAACGCCAAAGGCCCACAGACCACAGGCCACAATTCCCAGCAGTTGCATCTGGAGTTGATCTCCTCTTGTTAACCCTGTTGCCAATCGCTCGGTCTGCCCAAAGAGTGCTACGGCCAGCGTGCCCCAGATTCCGGCTCCCAGATGTACCGGAATAGCTCCCACCGCATCGTCAATATGCCAGCGCTCCAGTAACCGGGTTGTTGCCAGCATCACGATCCCGCCTATGGCCCCAATCAAACTAGCAGACGGCGTTGTCACCGCATGACAATTTGCAGTGATTGCAACCAGGCCAGCCAGGGCCCCATTCAGCAGGAACCATACATCGGCCCGCCGCCAGAGCGCCCATCCAACGCCCAGCGCCACGAGCATCCCGGCTGCACCGGCGATGGCGGTATTAGCAATAATATGCGCAATCTGGCCGTTCAACGCGAGGGTACTGCCCCCATTGAAGCCGAACCACCCGAACCAGAGCAGCATAACCCCCAGGGTAGCCAGCGGCAGGTTGGCTGCTGGTATGGGTTGCGGGGGGCCGGTCGGTGGAAACCGCCCGGAGCGGGGGCCTAGCACCAGCAGGCTGGCGAGGGCCACCCAACCACCGAGACTATGCACCACCGTTGAACCGGCAAAATCGACAAAGCCGCTTGCCCCTAACCACCCGGTCAGCGTGCCATGCTGGGCACCATTCCAGGCCCAGTGCCCAAAAACCGGAAAGATGCAGCTCGAAACGAGCGCCGTAACAACCATATAGCTCCAAAAACGCATACGCTCGGCCACAGCACCAGAGATAATCGTGGCGGCTGTGCTGCAAAACATGGCCTGAAACACAAAAAAGGCCGCAAGCCAGGGCGCATACTGCCCAAAATCTGGCGCAAAATCGGCGTAGCCTGACCAGCCATGGAACGACCGTCCAAACATCAGTCCAAAGCCAATGGCCCAGAACAACAAGAGCGAGACGCCCAGGTCGGTCAGATTTTTGATGGCCACGTTGATATTGTTCTTGCTGCGGGTCAGGCCAGTTTCTAAACACAAAAAACCAGCCTGCATGAGAAAGACAAGACTGGCACTTATAAGCATCCATAAAAGGTCAGTGACCGGTCGATCCACGTTGTTGCTCCTGGGTACGGCTCCTGATGTCCCACACGTTCTACGTGAGAGAACAAATCATCGTGTTCACTCGACTACTCCAACGAGACTTCTCCTGGAAAGAGATAACGAAGGAACATAAGGAGGTTGCATGCAACGCCCCTATGCCGAAATTCTCTTTCTGGTATGGCGTGTCTTCGCCGCGTCGCACCAGAACGGGAACATATGCGCCCCCCGTACCCCCACCGAGACGAAGGTTCGTTGTAGTACTACATACAACGAACCTGATAATAGCCTCTGACATATTATATACTGTCAACCTATCCTTGTGCTACTGCATACAGGTATAAAAATGATAAACATTTGTTGGTTATTTGAATCCAACCAGACGTCAAATCCAGGTATAATATCGTAGCAGTCCTTAAGCGTAACCGTTCAGGGGGACTCTCGCCAGCGGGGGTTGCGGGGGCCTGCGGCCCCCGCGCAACCCTGGGAACCTCCGGGCAGGGTCGTGCCCCGCCCAATCACCCCACCTGAACGGTTACCTTTAATCAGTTGTAAGCAAATGTACTATTGGTACCATTGGGAGCGGCTTGCTATATCCGAATTAATACGACAACGAGCCTTCCCCTGGACAATAGAGGCGTTGCATGCAACGCCCCTACGCCGCCCCTCCCCCCTGGGGGCCGGGAAAAGACGTAGCTTCGTCGCGCCGCACCAGAACGGGAACATGGGCAGGGGCCTGCGGTCTGAGCAGACCTGGTATGGTGACGATGATGTGGTACCAGTTGCGGATCGAGCGCAAATATATGATACTATCGAGCACACGAGCGTTGTAATGATAAAGGCAGCATCGGACTAATGGCTATGGATACCCTTTCACCCACCGCGATTCTTGCTGGCTTGCCTACAACCAGCCTGCCACGGCATATTCAGTGTTATGCCGAAGTTGGCTCAACTATGGATGTAGCACGGGCATGGGTCGCAGAGGCAACGAACGAGCAGTTACCGGCGCTGATCCTGGCCGAATCGCAAACGGCAGGGCGCGGGCGGATGCGCCGTGCATGGGTGGCCCCACCGTCTACAGCGTTGTTATTCTCGCTGGTGCTACGTCCGCACTGGCTGCCCATCGCCGCAGCCCCGGCGCTGATCTGGATGGCGGCAGTGGCAGTCTGTGAAGGGATTGCTGCCGAAACCGGTTTGCATCCCCGTTTGAAATGGCCGAACGATGTGTTATTGCCGGTTGTATCACCTGTACCGGCAGCAGTTCCTGTGCAAACACAACCCCAAACTCCAGCCAGCCTATCGGATTGGCGTAAAATCGCCGGTATTTTGCTGGAAATGAGCGGCACCGAACATATGATAGACTGGGCCATCATCGGGTGTGGCCTGAACGTGAGTGCTAATCCACCGGCTGACATATCGCTGCGTTATGCCACCACCAACCTGTCGGCTGCACTGGGTCAACCGGTAGCCCGTTTAGCCATCCTGCGATCGTTGCTCCAACGCCTTGACTATTGGCATCTACAATTGCAGCATGGCGCGATCGACCACCTGTTTACGACCTGGCGTGGATTATTAATGACGCTGGGACATAAGGTACAGATCGAGACGGCATCCGGGATCTTGACCGGATATGCCGAAGACGTGGAACGCTCAGGGGCATTACGCATCCGTGATGCTACCGATGTCGTGCATATTGTCTCAAGTGGTGATGTCCATCTGTAAACTGTTCACATGGGGGAGAACACACGCCTGGAAGCGCGGGAGTCCTGTCCCCCATCGCGCATGCGCGGCCAGGATGCCCGCGCTCCCAGAAGAAAAGTGCATGCGCGGCCAGGATGCCCGCGTTCCCTGGAGGAAAGGGAACACATACGTAACGGATTGGATTGTTACAAACTGTGCTATGATGTATATGCGCTATGGCTCGCATCCTGAATAGCTGGAGTTGGAAAGGTATGTCGTTAGCAAAACGACGCCTGTTGTGGGGCGTCACCTTGAGTATTGGCCTGATTGTTGTAGCCATGCTGCTACATCTTGCCCTGGAATGGCGGCAGGCTCTGGACAACATCGAAGCGATGATTGTTACGCCCTTGACGTTGCCAGCGCCGACTATAAGCGCGATCGATCGTGAAACCACACCATCACCATTTTCAGCCCTCTCTGCTACTACAGCGCTCCCAGATTCTGCTACAGAATCGACCGTAGGGCATGCGCTTGCCAGCGTATCACCATCACCATCACCATCACCGACACCACAGCGACCTTTGCCCGATACGCCGCTCAACGTCTTGTTGTTAGGTACCGATGTCCAGCCTGATGAAGGTTCTGTTTCCCGCACGGATGCCGTGATCCTGATCCATCTGGATCGGAAGCGGGATCGCGTGAGTATGCTCTCTATTCCGCGCGATCTGTGGGTGACATATCCAGGCAACGGCCAGGGGCGGGTGAACGCGGCCTATGCCATTGGCGAGAAAAAGTATGGTCGTGGTGGTGGGATAGCGCTGGCGCGAGCGACAATCGAAGAATTGCTGGGTCTTAAAATCGATCATTGTGCGGTGGTGAACTTCGAGGGATTTCGTGAGTTAATTAATCTTATGGGCGGTATTACGATTGATGTACCGACGTTTATCAAAGATACTGCCTATCCAACGGAAAACTATGGAACAATGACGGTTACGTTTCGTGCCGGACGACAGCATATGGATGGTGATCGAGCCTTGATCTATGCCCGTACGCGGCACGTGGATAGTGATTTTGGACGCAATCAACGTCAACAACAGGTTCTCATGGCCATGTTTCATCGGGTACAGCAGCGCGGTCTCTTGCGCCAGTTGACCAGTCTTGATGATTATACGGGGGCGCTGCGCGAACACGTACGCACCGATATGTCGCGCCGTACCATGCTGGAACTGGCACAGTGGGGACGGCATTTGAAACAGACCGATATTCACCGCTATGCGATTGACTCGAAGGTTATTTATGAACTGAAAGCACCAGCCACCTTTGCTGTCAGACCCAGAGAACTCCAACGGATTGTCGGTCAATTTACCGGAACAACCGGGTCGGTCAGCGGCATCATTCGGACTGATGATTGACCTGATGGAGCAGAGACCAGTCGGGACGGTGCATGCACCGTCTCGACCGTCTCGATAGCAGGAACAACCGCTCTCAAACAGACAGCAATGCAATAGCTCTGCCAGATCATCTGTGTCGCCTGCGATCGCCTGATAGTGTGCATCCCATTGCAAAAAACAGACACACAACGTGAAGCCCGGCCCATCCAATATACGAGCATTGCACTTGCGGCACTGCTGATTGCGCTGGGCAATATTGCCAGCCGTATTCTGGGACTGGGACGGACTGCCACCATCGCCTATTTCTTTGGGCGTAGCACCGATGTTGATGCCTTTACTGCCGCATGGACTGCGCCCAGAACGTTGTATGACATGTTGATCAACGGTGCAGTGAGCGCGGCATTGGTACCCGTCTTTAGCGAGTATGCTGAGGGCGATCAAACCGCGTTCTGGCACCTCGTGACGCGGGTACTCAATCTGTTGCTCTTGCTGCTCTGCTTGATCGTCGCACTGATGATCTGGCAGGCACCGCTCGTTGCCAGCCTGCTTGTCCAGGAGTCCGAACCAGCCTTGCGGCAGCAAACAACCGAACTGCTCCGCTGGCTATTACCATCGGTGCTATTTATGGGCCTGTCGGCGCTGATGACGGCTGTTTTGTATGCACGCCGCACGTTTTTGCTGCCAGCTTTTGCCGGAGCAACCTTCAATGCCGGAGTGATCCTGGGCGCGGTTTTGTTGCACGACCAGATGGGCATCCAGAGCCTGGCAGTAGGCACACTGCTGGGTGGCATTGGCCAGGTCGCGCTGCAATCGCCTGGATTGCGCGATATGCGCTACCGCCCTGTCCTGGATCTCAGGCATCCGGCACTACGGCGGATTGTGTTCCTGTATGCCCCGGTCACACTTGGTATCGGGTTCTCAATTATTGGTACCATGATTGATCGGCGGCTGGCATCCGGCTTTACCAATGCGCTCTCCACCATGGAATACGCCACCACGTTGATCCAGTTTCCACTGGGGCTGATCGCAGCCGCTGTCTCGCTGGCGGTGTTACCCACCCTCTCGCGCCAGAGCGCAACTGCCGACGAAGCAGCGTTTCGCCAGACACTGGGCATGGGCTTGAAGGTGGTGATGCTCCTGGTCATTCCCGCTACAGCAGGACTGCTGGTACTGGCCCATCCGATCACGGCTGTTCTCTTTGAGCGGCGGGCGTTTAGCGCTCAGGATACCGCGATAACGGCCACCGCGCTGCTGTTCTATTTGCCCGGCTTGCCAGCGGCGGCATTGGATCAGGTTTTGATTTTTGCCTTTTATGCCCGTAAAAACACCCTTACGCCCAATCTCGTCCAGGGTGCAGCGATTGCTCTGTACCTGCTGACGGTACTTCCTCTATTGCTCTGGACGCGCCTCGGCTTTCTGGCACTGGTGCTGGGCAACTCGGCACAGTGGATCGGGCATGCACTCTTGTTGTGGTGGTTGCTACGCCGTAAGGTGCCAATACGTGGATTGCGTATGGGTGAAGCATTGCTCAAGATCGTCTTTGCCAGTACACTCATGGCGGGCGCGATCTTGAGCATCATCTATGGTATGCAGGCACTTCCCACCGAGTTGCCAATCCAGAGACCACTGATCGAGATTGGTATTGCGGGTGGCGTGGGTGCATTGCTCTATCTGGGGGTGTGTATGTTGCTGCGGGTCGAAGCGCTCGACTACTTCCTCACCACCCTCAAACAGCGCTTGAATCGTAGCAGAGCGCAAGCGGACTAATTCGTGTATCATACACACACAGGTGCTTCATACGACAGCGAGACGAAGTCTCGCCGGGGGTGCGGGGGCCTGCGGCCCCCGCATATGTTCTGAGATTTCAGAGGGGTTTTACTCCGCGAAATCTCTTTCCAGAGGGAAGTTTCGTTGTCGTATGAAACTACTCTGAATTTTTCTATCCAAAGCAAGGAGGCTATCAATGCGCGATATGATCATCGTGGGGGCCGGGGCGGCCGGATTGTCTGCCGCCGTGTATGCGTTGGGGAAGCAGCTCAACTTCCTGATGGTATACGAAGAGTTATGCGGTAAATCGGATTGGGGCCAGGAACTGGCCGATCAAGATGCCGAGGCCTATCGCGCTGGAAGCGAGGCGGTCAACCTGTTTGCACGGCGCATCCGGGCACATCCGGAGCATACCATATCGGATCGTGTCACCAGCGTAATGCCCACCAATGAAACCTTTCAGGTGGTAACACGCAACCACGGCGTGCTAGAGAGCCGCACGGTCATTATTGCCACTGGTGCCACTCCGGTTGCGCTCGATGTGCCCTATGCTCAGGAATTTGTCGGCCACGGATTAGGATACTCGGTGACCACCTATACCCACTTGCTGGCCGGTAAAACCGCAGCCGTCATTGGTACGCGCGAGCGGGCGCTCCGGGGCGTGGGCGAACTGGCGCGTCTTGCGCGCCAGGTGTACTGGATCGCGCCCGATCCTGCCATTATGACCACATCTCTGGCTCAGACAGTACAGCAACGTCCCAATGTCGAGGTCTTTGCTGGTTATCGTGTGCAGGAGATTATTGGTAATTTTCATGCGGGTGAGGTAGTGATCAACCGCAATGGCGAGACGCGCAGCCTGGGGGTGGATGCCGTTTTTGTCGATCTTGGATTACAACCCAATACCCAGATGGTACAGGGGCTGGGGGTGACGGATGCACAGGGTTTTATCCAGGTCAATGATCATAATGCTACCTCGGTGCCAGGATTGTTTGCCGCCGGTGATGTTACGACTAGCTTTGGCGAGCAAGTCATTATTGCCATGGGCGAGGGAGCACGTGCAGCGTTAGGTGCCTATGATTATGTGTTGGCCGAGCCAGCGAGCTATGCCGATCTTCCGTTGGATTAATCGACATATGCGAGTTTGAGCAACGATGACCGGCACTTCTAGCTGGTCATAGCCGACTGGTATGGGTAGTGTTGCCTTCCGGCAGGAGTCCTTACGCCCACCTGGAGGCAGCACTATCAACTTAATAACACGACGTACGCGGTAGGGCATCCACCGACCGTTTTCGCCCCTACTCTTTTAAATTTTCGCCGAAGGCGAAAATGTGGAGAGAAAACCAGATGTAGGGACAGTGCTTTGTGCCGGCCCTATGCGCATCAATGTAAGGGTTACCGCCCTTAAAACCCGTTGCGAGATTCTTGGGGGCCTACGGCCGGCGGCGGCAGAAGCGGCGGCGGCGAAGGCAAACTTAAAACCCGTTGCGAGATTCTTGGGGCCTACGGCCCCCAAACCCCCAACCGGAGGCTTAACGTGATGCGTATAGGGACAGTGCCTTGTGCCGGCCCTTGCTCTGCCGAAGGCGAAAACCATCTGGTAATCGACGACCGCGTACCTCCTCATAACACGAGTTACGCGGTGGCTGGAATCCCAGGCCCTGTTCGCCTGCGGCAACATAGAAGAGACGCTCTTTTGGTTCCTCCTTTCGCCGTAGGCGAAAAGAGGAACCAAAAAACAGAAAAAGTACCGCTCTGTCGAAGGCGAAAACCATCTGGTAATGGACGACCACGTACCTCCTGTTCATAAGACCAGGTTGCGAGATCGGGCGTACATCTACACACGATTGCTATTTCTTGTGCCGACGCTTCCAACTCAAATATGTGGCAACGGCACCAACTACAACAGCCAGGAGCGCCAACCACGATACAGCATCCATCTGTATTCACCTCCTTCCAGGATTTACAATAGCAGGGAACCTGCGTATTTCGATACCATGCTCAGAATACGACAGTGGTATTTCCATAGCATTACCAGATTCAGTCATGGCTACGTATCAACGGGTTGTAAAGGCGGCAGCCCTTAACGTGATGCGCACGCATAGCGAGGCAGGAGGGCACCCCTTCCGCACCCCGCTGCGGGGGAGTGTGGGGGGAAGGACGCGGCTTAGCCGCGCCCGACCAGAACGGGAACATGGGCAGGGGCCACAGGCCCTGCTCCCCTGCCGTGACGCAGGTGCGTGGGAGGACGAATGGCACGCACATGCGGAAGGGCGAAGGCACATCGGTATCACACCGTCGCTTGAACCAGATATCTTTTTTGCCTGCGGCAGCGGGGAAAGGACGCTGGCGCAGGCGCTGCTGGCACGCACGGCCCACTTTTCGCCTGCGGCAGCGGGGAAAAGACTCTTTTTTCTCGCTCCCTTTTCGCCTTCGGCGAAAAGGGAGCGAGAAAAACAACAACTGCGTACGTCTTGTAGGTCTAGGAAATACTAGTCCGCGTCGGTCAGAATAGTCACCGTTGCGGTCATATTCCAGCGGAGCCGACTATCCCACTCATCGGGCACAATCACCACCGTGTAAACAATATCTCCCAGCCGATCGCGGCCAATCGGCTTGATACGTTGTACGGTTCCTGGTAATGCGAGATCAGGAATGGCATCAAAGGTTATCTCGACACTCTGGCCTTCGGTTACATTCACAATGCTCAACTCGGTCAAATCGTCGGTCTCAATCTTCCAGCTTGAAAAGTCAGCAATAATCACCGCTGGAGCGGTTGCACTGGGAATCTCGCCAATTTCCAGATTCACCTCAGCTACGGTGCCGGCTATAGGTGCCAACAGCACCGCCTTCTCCAGGTTTAACTCGGCCTGCCGGACTTCAACCTCTCGCTGCTGAATCAACGCCTGCGCCTGCGCCAGCGTCGAGGCGGAAGGATCTGCCAGCAATCGATTGAGTCGCGCCTGCGCATCAGCAACGCCAGCTTCGGCAGCGGCTACGCGGCCAGCGCGCTCTTCCCCCTGGAGGCGACTCAGACGGGCCTGGGCTTCGGCTATATCCGCCTCGGCCCGAGCAATCTGCGAACGCGCATTCTCGATTTCATCGGTATCAAAACCCGCCAGCACACGGTCAAGATTGGCCTGTGCCTCACGCACCTGCGTCTCGGCACTGGCAATACCGGTAATTTCGGCCTGTTGTGCCCGCTCCAGATCGAGCCGTGCCTGTTCCAGTTGCTGTTCAGCCGTGCGTATCGCCCGAAGAGCGATCTCCTCACGATCCCGGTTTTCCTGGGGGAGTTCACGATTAAAGCGTGCCAGTTCATTTTCCAGTTCGCGGTTTTCCCAGTAAATCTGACTATATTCCGCCTGCCGATCACGGATCTGGTCAGCCTGTTTCTGGATCTCTACTTCGGCGTTGGTCTTGGCAACTGAGAGCGTATTGCGCTGCTCCTGCAAGTTGACCTGCGCCCGATCCAGACGGGCGCGGGCATCAGCTACATCAGTCTCTTTAGGGCCAGACTGGAGCCGGGCTAATCGTGCGCGGCCTTCATTCAAACGGGTCTGCGCTTCGGCAATAGCGGCCTGTGCTGAAGCAATATCCTGCGGCGTCACACCACCTCGGGCCTCACGCAGTTGCGCCTGTGCGCGCGCAATCTGAGCCTGCGCCTCGGCGACCTCTTCGGGCGTGGCCGATTCGAGTATGCGATCATAGTCGGCCCGTGCCTGGGCCAGTGCCGCCTGGGCTTGATCAACCCGTAACTCGAGATCGCGGGTATCCAGGCGTGCCAGAGGTTGATCAACGCTGACCTGCGCCCCTTCTTCAACCAGCACTTCAGCGACCCGCACGCCACTGGACTCAAATGTCAGGTTAACATGATTTTTCGGCAATATGACCGCGTCCGCTACCACGCGTGTGCCGGCTGTCACTGGCTCGATCAGTGGAGCTGGCTCCGGGGTTGGCTCGCCAAGTCCCAGCGTGTCCGTCCCACCGCCCATCGCAAAGAATATACCCACACCAACGAGAGCCAGTACAAATAGCCCGATGATCCAATTCCTCATGTGCTAAACCCCTTATTTGCTATGGTATATTTGCAAGATTATCGCCTTGAATATTCTGGTGAATAGCGTTCGATATTCACGTGGTTTTATCTATTCTGACTGTGAATAGTTTCGAGACCGAGGACACGTTCCTGCATTACCCGCCCCAATTGCTCTCTGGTTACATCCGACATCGCCATCAACTGGTTGAAATCCTCATGATCCAGGGTTGCGACCTCCACATCCGTTTCGGGGGTAGCGCGAACCGTCGCAGTGCGTGTACCCGCATGCACCAGACCAATTTCGCCAAAGTATTGTCCGCTGTGTAGGCGATCCACAATAATCTCCTGTCCATCAGGATGATTGAGAAAAATCTCGACTTCGCCCTGGGTGATGATATAAAACCGGTCGGCCATCTCGCCCTGGGTGATAATGGTTTCCCCGCGATGAAAGTGACGCGGTTCCAACTCACGCATCACCCAGCCCAATTGATCCACACTGAGATCTGGCAAGGCCTTGACGACGTACTGATTAATCACTTCACCGTCAGATACAATAACAGAACGGGTAGCCCGTTTTGCCAGATCGGTATCATGGGTCACCATCAGAATGGTTTTGCCCTCACTCACCATTTTCTCAAAAAGCTGAACAACGGCATTGGCCGTTTTCGAGTCCAGGTTTCCCGTAGGCTCATCGGCAATCAAAACGGGCGGATCATTCGCCAATGCCCGTGCAATTGCGACGCGTTGCTGTTGTCCCCCAGAGATTGCCGAGGGCAGCTTATGGGCATTGTCTACCATTTCAACCTGTTCGAGCAGATGCAATGCCCGTTCACGTCGTTCACGCGGCGTATACATATTACAGAAGTCCATAGGCAACATCACGTTTTCAATGACCGACAATGTGGGCAGTAGTTGGAAAAACTGAAAGACAATGCCCAGGTGACGCCCACGCCAGATCGCCATCTGGCCTTCGTTCAGCTTGTGAACGGCGGTATCGCCGACAAAGACTTCCCCGCTGGTCGGGCGGTCGATCCCGGTAATCATATTAATCAGTGTAGATTTACCGCTACCAGACTTACCGATAACGGCCACGAATTCACCTTTATCAACTTTAAGGTCAACGCCTTTCAGCGCAACAAACGTTCCAGCAGCACTCTGATAGGATTTTACGACCGCACGTAATTCAATCAGGTGGGTGTTACCATAACGATACCCGCCGTTCTGCGTTTTTTTCTTTGACTTGAACAGGCTTCCAAACATAACCCCTCCAGACCTGATGTGTACGTTTATCACCGTATCCAGTATACGGGTTCCGCCAGATCACTGTCATCGCCCAAAAGGTAGATTCTATGGTCATTCCGAGGAATGAGGCTCACACTGCCTCACACTCATAGGTTGCAGCGGTGCATTAGTGGTCAGAGGACTTCTGGCTCAGTACTGGATGGGTAATGGATTGGAACCAACAAGACGATCAAGCAATAGAGCCGACACGGTTGCCTGGCACCTCCCTGAAGACGCAGGGACAGCACTTATACCGTTGCGGCGTGACCCTTCCGCATGGTCGTGCCATGTGTCCTCCCACGCGCCAGCGTCGCGGCGGGGGGGGGCGGGGACTTGCGGCCCCCGCCCATGTGTGGATGTCGGCGGAGCGGCGTTGCATGCAACGCCACTCCGCCCCGCGACCGCTCGTTCCAGGGGCAGTCTCGTTGTCGTATGCGCAAACGTACGACGAACCAACGGATGCGGAAGGGCGACGTCACATTGGTAGTATGCAGTCGCTCAAAAAAACGTCTGTTTCACCTGCGGTAGAGCGGTACTTTTTCTGTTTTTTCCTGCACATTTTCATCGAAGGCGAAAATGTGCAGGAAAAGAAATCGTTTCTTTCATGCTGCCGCAGGCGAAACCGATTGATGCATGCCCCACGCCGTAAGTTCTGCCGGGAGTTGTGATCAGGCCAACCCTCCTATTGTACACCGTCTAGACTTTTGCGGTCAATACGACGCTTCCTGGTGTGCCGTTGTTGCACTTGCACACCAGGCATATGGACTTATTCGTAGGCCAGAACATCACGTACAGTGACATGTGATGCTTTCCAGGCGGGGAAAAAACTGGCAACTGCGGCCAGGACGAGCGAAATCACCAGCCAGATCAGCGCACCCTGCATGGAAAAAAGAAAATCGAGCGGGAAGGTAAACAGCAAGGTTCCGATCTGCTGGCAAAAAAAGATACTGGCTGGAAACGAAATCACCGCCCCTAACAACCAGCTTAGGAAACCTAGCACGATGCCCTCCACCATCACCACCTGCAAGACCGTGCTATCCGAGGCACCAATGGCTCGCATCACGCCAATCTCGCGCGTCCGCTCCAGGACATTCAAGCTCATCGTGCCGGTCAACCCTAACCCACCAACCACGGCAATGAGGAGCGCCATACCGAGCAACACAGATATTAAAACATTAAAGAAGGTTTCGTTATCAGCACGAATGCGAGCACCCGTCTCGGTACCGGTGACATTGACGCCAAGACTACCGAGATGATCTTCCAACACCGCTGCCACTTGATCCTGCATAGCTCCGGTGCGTGGCTCGGTCTGGATATACAGACTGGAGACTGACCCCATCTGGCGTGCCACGCGCCCATACACATCATAGCTCACATAGGCCCAGGGAACGGCTCCGATCGTCACCACCTGGCCCACCACGCGCCAGGTGGTGTCTCGACCGCGAATGTTGAGGACGATCTCGTCACCAACCTGTACATCGGTTTCATTTTGCAGCACGCCCGCGCTTACCACAATTGCGTTCTGATCTTCGGGCAACAACCAGCGCCCTTCGATCAGCGTTGGGCGCACCATCTGACTGTCTGGGGGAACCGCCCACAGCGTAATCGTCGCACTCTCGGTATTGTCCGGGCGAATACGGCGTGTACCGCTGATATTCCAGGGTTCGACAGCCACAACACCCGGAATGCGTTGCGCCTCGTTTATCACCAGTTCCTCGCGATAGCCACGCTCAAAACTAATGGCGACATCGTAGTTAAACAAAGAGACAATGATATTATCAAGGGTCAACATCAGTGAGTCACGAATACTAAAGATCGAAATAAAAATCGCACCACCCAGGGTCAGTGTCAGCAACGTGAGGCTTATCCGCCCCTTACGACGAAACGTATTGCGTAGCGAAAGCAGCATTGGTCGCGGCAGACCGCGGATCTGTTGAATCAGTCGGTCGATCAGATTACTTCCGTAGCCCGCTCCGCCCTCACTATCGAGGGCATCGCGCACTGTCAGGCGTGTTCCACTGATGACGGGATACAGTGCAGCCAGCAAGGGTACGATCAAACTGATGGCAAGCTGAATGATCATGATATAGGTTGGAACACCCGTGTCCACCAGATCAAAATTAAAAAAAGTAGCAATGGCATAAGCAAAGACACGGGCCACCATGATCGCCAGTGGATAGGCCAGTGCCATGGCGACCAGGCCAAAACACAACACCAGCACGATATACATTAGCGTAATCTGGGTTGAGCGGGCACCAATCGACTTCATAATGCCTATTTGCTTCGTTTGCTGCGCTAGCAGGGCCGCTATCGTATTCGTTACCAGAAATCCACTCAACAAAACCGCCATGATTCCCATTGCTCCCAGGATGGCCACCATGGCATTGATAAACGTGTTGAGGGGATGCTGCCCATCAGATACCAGGGGAAAAGCGGGATCACGCCCAGATCGCTGCAACCGCTCGTAGACCTTGCGGGCCACTGCCTGATTATGCTCAAAGTTATCTCGATTTTCAGCCGACAAAATCAGCAACTGATTAAAGTCCTGCGCTGTCCCACTGAGCCACTCCATCGTCACCGGCGTGACATATCCGCGTACACCAGCAAAGACAGCCGGTGCCTGGGTCGGATCATACACCGAGCCGGCGATGCGCAATGTGCGCTGGCGTCCATCTGGTCGCTCCAGAATCAGCATATCGCCAACCTGAAGCGCTAACAACTCCAGACCCGAACGCTCGATCAGGATTTCACGTTGGGGGGGCGGGGAAGTACCGGCAATGAGTTGAAAGCGGTTGATCTGTATCGTGTCAAAATCATCAATTGCAATCACCGAAATATCGCGCCAATCGCCTGCCGGTACCTGCACACGGGCACCATAGCTCCGGCGTCCCTCAGCTTCGCCCACAACATCCATGTTGCGAATGAGACGGATAAACTCCGTGCCAAAACTGTCTTCTTCAGACACCGAGATAGTAGCGTTGGCTGGATTGGCACTGCGATACTGGGTATTCATCTCCCGTACCACAATCGCTTCGGTTCCCAACACTGCTCCCACCGCAAAGACACCAATAAAAATAGAAAGGACGACCAGGAGCGTCCGGGTAGGATTGCTCCGCAGGTCACCGATAACTTTTTTCCAGCGTGGACTCATACTGCCTCCTTGTATGCTGTATGTAAACGAGACGAATGATGTACCTGGCTGGTTACCACGGCTGTAACCGTTCAGGTGGGTTAGTTTGGAGGGGCAGTGCCCCTCCAGGGGGTTCTTGTTCGGCCCGTTGTGGCAAAACGGGCCGAACAAGGGTTTCGCGGGGGCCTGCGGCCCCCGCTGGCGAACGTGCCCCTGAACGGTTACATCACTGCTCACCAGAAACAACAATATGGTTTATAATAAAACCACTACGTTCATTTTTGGATAAAGCGGAGTATGAATGCGTTGATGACATGATACGTCTGGCTACCATGGTGTGGGGAGTGACAACAGGTATAGGATCATCACAAGCCTATCCCAATGATACAACGGAGTCCAGGTGAAAGCCTGGACGGAGCGCTATCCAGACAAAAGCCTGGACTCCGGTTTTTTATAACTCATTGAGGATTGCTCTATATCTCTCACTTTCATTGTAACAGAATGTAGTATCAGGTGCGCAGTATAATGATTGTGTATTTGGGATACATAGGAGTCCTGGCTTTCGTCAGTTTGACGTGATTCGCCGGAGTCCTGGCTTGATCCGAAGTTGCGGTACCGCAGTCAGCAGCATAGCTGCCGCTGGTGCGGCGATACGCTGCCTCAATCGGGCGCAACGAGTTCTGCGGTGCCGCAGACGGCAGCCATACTGCCGCCCCTCGGATAAAGGCTTACCCTATGTATCCTGGCATATTACTTGCAACTATATACGGATTAGGAACGTATTGTTCACAGGAGGAATATTGTTAATTATGGAACAGAAACACATAAATCAGCGCTATCCAAGTGATTTGAGTGAAGCAGAGTGGCAACTGATCGAGCCACTGATCCCGGTCAAAACCGGTATGGGAACTGGCCCCGGCAAACCGCGCACGCTCAATATGCGGCATGTCGTCAATGCGCTGTTGTACCTGGAGCATACGCGCTGTCAGTGGCGCTATCTGCCCAAAGACTTCCCAAATTACAATAGTGTGCGCTACTACTTTGATGTCTGGCGCAAAGAGGGGATCTGGCAAAAAATGATCGATACCCTCCGCGATCATGGCCGCGAGTTTGAAGTGCAATCGGAAGCAGATGAAACGTCAGGGAATGATTCTGTGCAGCAGAAATCCCTACGCTCAGTCGGTGAGCGGCAAGTGGAAGACAAGCATTATCTTGTAGCGCGTAATTAGTTAATAAGGTGCATCTTGCAGAAGCTTAACGCTCTTTTCCGTGTAGAATACGATCTGGTCATTGAATGTCGATGGCCAGCAAGCATACCATGATGAAAGGGGCGGTCAATGCTTGATATCAAGCTTATTCGCGAACAACCGGAATGGGTCAAGCAACAACTGGCGCGGGCAGGTGGCGACACTACCAGCGTGGATACCGTGCTGGCGCTGGATGAACAACGACGAGTATTGCTGCGCGACGTTGAAGCACTCAAGGCGGAACGCAACACCGTTTCCAAAGAGATTAGCAAAATGCAAGATGCCGCCGAACGTGAGGCGCGGATTATTGCTATGCGCTCGGTTGGTGATCGCATTGCCGCCATGGATCGCGAGGTCGCAGATGTTGAAGAACGTCAACGGCTGGCGATGCTCGAGATACGCAATCTACCGTATGCTGATGTTCCTGATGGAGTGGATGAAACCGGCAATGTGGTCGTCGCGCAGGAAGGCGAACCACGCGATCTGGGGTTTCCAGCACGACCACATTGGGAACTGGCCGAGGCTCTTGGCATTATTGATTTTGAACGCGGGGTGAAGCTTGCCGGCACACGCTTCTATGTCTTGCAGGGACTGGGCGCAAAGCTCCAGCGCGCCTTGATCCAATGGTTGCTCGATCTACATGTGGAGCAGGGCTATCGGGAAGTCTATACCCCCTTTATTGTCAAAGAACATTGTATGTGGGGCGCAGGTCAGTTGCCCAAATTTAGCGATAATCTGTACCGCGATCCCGATGCCGGTTTCTGGCTCGTACCAACAGCAGAGGTGCCACTGACAAACCTGTATGCCGATGAAATTCTTGAGGCCAGTCAGTTACCAGTGAATCTGTGCGCCTATACGCCCTGTTTTCGGCGTGAACAGATGAGCGCCGGGCGTGATGTACGGGGGATCAAGCGCGGCCATCAGTTTGATAAAGTTGAAATGTACAAATTTGTTGCTCCTACGACGAGCTATACTGAGCTAGAAACCTTGCGTGAACATGCCGAGGCAACCTGCCGTCTGCTGGGTATTCCTTTTCGTACAAAACTGCTCTGTACGGGTGATACCGGCTTTGCATCAACGAAAACCTATGACCTTGAACTCTGGGCACCCGGTCAACAGGAATGGTTAGAAGTAAGCTCGTGCAGTAATGTGGAGGCATTTCAGGCTCGTCGCGCCAATGTGCGCTATCGTCCTGAACCGGGTGCCAGACCTGAATATGTGCATACGTTGAACGGCTCCGGGCTAGGCGTACCACGGACGATGATTGCGATTATGGAGAATTTTCAACAAGCTGATGGCAGCATTCGTATCCCGGACGTGTTGCAACCCTATATGAATGGGCACGAGGTGATACGTTAAGTCGCGCTCAAAATCAAGAACCGTCGCCAGTTTGTTTCGGTCAGAGGTGCGTCACCAGGCCGCACCTACGTTGCTCTGGATTGAATTGGTATTCAAGTACTATGGCGCTGCAACCAGCGCCATAGTATCTTGTGAGGAGAGGTGATCATGCCCGTGATGATAGCCCTGACCAGCCCTGACCATGGTGGGCATACCGCTTGCGGTGCATGCACCCACGCAACATGCGGAGCAGGTTGTGCGTGTGGGTGTCCCTATACTGCTATGTACGAGCGTGGACGTGTGGAATACATTGTTGATGTTGAGCAGCGTTATCCTGATGAGTGGTTAGGATTTGTCATTCCCGCGGATGAAGATGAATTTGCTCCCGAACGAGGGATGCTGATTGCGCATGCAGTTGATGATAATGAGGTCTGGGATGCCATTACCCGTGTAACCCACAATCAAGTGGTGCATGTGTATTTTAATGGAACCCTGGATACCTATCTACAATGGGCCGACTCTGCGTCAAATCTATCGGAATAACTGGACAGGCCGTAACCGTTCAGGTGGGGTGGTTGGGCGGGGTACGAGACCCCGCCAGGAGAATCCTGCAAGCATCAAATACAGCAAACCGATTGTAATGGTAACGGTGGAGTCCCGGCTTCAGCCGGGGCCGGGCCGGAGCAAGGGTAACGGTGGCGGCCCGGCTTCAGCCGGGCCGGAGGTTCTTTTTCGGCCCGTTGTGGCGGCTTT
>CALANA010000098.1 GCA_937925925.1 uncultured Chloroflexales bacterium
GCTGAATCATCGCCAGCAGTGCGGGCGTGGTGAACGGTTTTTGCAGAAACCCTGCCAGATGTGCCCACGCAAACTGACTTATGACCTGTTCCTCGCTATAGCCACTCATCAAGACAACAGGTATATCCTGGCTTATGGCCCGTAGTGCCCACAACACCTGCTCACCACTCAGTCCAGGCATCGTCAGATCCAGCAAGACGCAATCAATATCGGCTAGATGCGACTGCAAAGCCTCCAACCCGGTTTGTCCACTGGTAGCCGTCAACACCGTATGCCCGTGATATTCCAGCACGCGGGCGATCAGGTTGCCAACCTGGACTTCGTCGTCAATCACCAGAATAGATCCGGTGACTGACTGCGTTGCGGCGGCACTGACAGACGCGCTGTTAGCCGGTGCTGCCGCTGGTGAAGCATAGCCCCCTACTATTTCGGTTTGATTGCGCAGAAATGGCGCATCGACTGGCGGAAATAACACGGTGCAGGTGGTGCCCACTCCCACGCGACTCTCGACCTTGATTGCCCCTTGATGACTACGCACAATCCCCAGCACCGCCGGCAAACCCATGCCTCGTCCGGCGAATTTGGTGGTAAAAAAGGGATCAAAGATACGTGCCAGCGTCTCAGCATCCATGCCACACCCCGTATCCTGCACCTCCAGGTACACGTAGTCACCTGCTGGCAGGTCGGGCGCAAAGCAGGTACTGGCAAGATAGGCCCGATCAACGGATCGCATACCAGTCGCCACAGACACAATGCCCTCACTATCTTGAATGGCTTCCGAGGCATTGATCACCAGATTCAGCAGCAACTGCCGCATACGGGTCATATCGGCAAAAATGGGCGGCAATTGCGGTGCCAGCGCATAGTGCAGGTGCGCTTTGTGCGTCAATGACGTTTGCAGCAGCATGGTCATCTCTTGTACCAGCGTGTTGAGATCCAACGGTTGTATCACAAACTGATCCCGCCCGGCATACACCAGCATCTGGTTGGTCAGTTCAGCCGCACGACGGGCCGTGCTGGCAATCGGCTCGAGCGCCTTATACAGCGCTGAACCTTCCGAGGCATCCAGCAGAGCCAGGCTGGCATTGCCCAGAATAACCGCCAGCATGTTGTTGAAGTCATGCGCAATCCCCCCCGCCAATACGCCCAGACTCTCCAGTTTCTGGGTTTCGAGCAACTTGCGCTCAAATGCCCGACGCTCGCTGACATCACGAAACACCATCACCGCGCCCAGTAGTTGGCCCCGGTCATCCTTGATGGGGGCAGCGCTGTCATCAACCTCCACCGTGGTACCGTCGCGGCGCACCAGACTGATATGCTTCTGGTGCTGTACCGTTGTTCCTAGACGGAAGACGTGCAGGATCGGGGGTTCAATCGGCTCGCCAGAGACGGTATCAATCAAACGTATAAGCTCGGTTATATCCTGACCGAGCGCCTCGGCTTGCGACCATCCCGTAAGTTGCTCGGCCACCGGGTTGATAAAGGTGACACGCTGCTCGGTACTGGTGGTGATCACTGCCTCACCGATGCTACGCAGTACGGTTGTCAACCAGCGTTCATTGGCCTGGATGCGCCGTTCCACCTCATGCTTATAGAGGGCAATTTCCAGCGAAACCTGCAACTCGCGCCTATCAAACGGCTTCAAAATATATCCCGATGGCACAGTGGTTTTGGCCCGTTGCACCGTGTGCGGATCAGCATACGCCGTGATATAAATCACCGGAATATCAAACTGCATGTAGATCTGTTCCGCCGTCTGCACGCCATCCAATTCGCCCTGCAATTCAATGTCCATCAGCACAATATCGGGTTGCATGCTGGACACAACATGCACCGCCTCTTCGCCAGACATAACGATGTCCAGGACTTCATAGCCCAGCGTGTCTAACCAACGGCGGAGGTTCTGAGCCACGATCAGTTCATCTTCAACAATCAAAACCCGAATATGTTTCATGGCCTGGCATCCTTTCAACCTGTGAACCGCTCCACCCGCTGTTTCATCGGAAAGGTGATCGTCACGGTCAGACCGTTGCGCGTGTCAAATGTTACCGTTCCACGCAGCTGCTGCGTCAAAATCTGTACCAATTGTAAGCCCAGGGTTGGTGGATTGTGGAGATCTACCTCTGCTGGTAGCCCGACGCCATTATCGCTGATCTGTAGCACAACCATAGTATTGGCCTCGGCACGCCACGTTACCCGTAGTATTCCAGGACGATTATCTGGAAAAGCATACTTGAGCGCGTTTGATACGACTTCATTAACGATTAAACCACATGGAATTGCTATATCGAGCGTTATAACGATCGGTGCCAGCTCCAGCTCCAGCGTCACGGCGCTGCTAACCACATATGATCGCAGGAGATAATCGAGCAGATGCTGCAGATACAGACTGCTGTCAACTTCGGCCATGTTGTTCGAGCAATAGAGCGTTTCATGTACCAGGGCCATGGTGTGGATGCGATAGTGGAGATCACGTAACACCGACTGGTATATCATGTCGGGTGTGGCATCAAGGTGCAGATCGAGCAGACTGAGGATAACCTGCAAATTGTTCTTGACGCGGTGATGCACTTCCTTGAGCAGCACTTCTTTTTCATGGAGCATTGCTCGCAATTGTTGCTCAAGTTGCTTGCGCTCGGTAATATCCACAATGGCCCCAACCATGCGATAGGGCTGTCCCTGTGTATCCCAGAAGAGCGTACCGCGGACGAGGAACCAGCGTACAACTCCATGCCTGTCAATCAAGCGACACTCAACGTCCAGGTCTGATTGTGAACCGTCGAGGCACGCCTGGACAGCAGCCTGGACGTGTGCCCGATCTGCGGGATCAATCCGGGCATACCAGGCATCAGACGTATCTGCCAGATCATCGGCTGCAAAACCAAGCATGGCTTTGAAGTGTGGATCAACCACCAACTGGTCTGTCACCGAATTCCAGTCCCAGACTCCCACCCGGCCCGTCTGGGTGGCCAGTATATACCGCGCCTGGCTCTCGCGCAGCGCCACACTCGCCTGTTTATAGTCGCTAATGTCACGCACAGCCACCAGGATGCTACGAACCCGCTGCTCGAGGGCATCGTGGATCGGGCTGGCGGAACTCCGTAACCAGCGGATCGAGCCATTTTTATGATAGATCCGATATTCAGTCTCATTGACTGCGCCAGCCAGCAAGCGCGTAATATGATCCTGCCAGATAGCCTGATCTTCGTCTAGCACAATCTTCGCCCAGTCTCGACTGGTTGGCATTTCGTCGAGAGTATAGCCGGTAATGTGTGTAAAGGCATCGGTTATCCAGTTAATTCTCATGGTTCCATCTGGATCAACCGATGCGGCATAGACATAGTCGGAGGTCAGTTGCGAAAGGGTGCGATAGCGGGCTTCGCTCTCATGTAACGCCGCTTCGGCCAGCTTGCGGGCGGTAATATCGGACGTTGCGCCCAGGATACGGATGAGCGCCGGTTCTGACGGAGTATAGTCAGCGCGAATACGGGTGTGCATCCAGCGTATCGTGCCATCTTTCCGCACCAGGCGAAACTCCCGATCATCAATCTGTCCCGCCTGGAGCCGGACAATCCCCTCCCGAATACCTGGCAGATCATCAGGATGGATCTGTCGTGTCCAGCCATCAGCACCAGCCACTTCGGCGAGCGTGTAGCCCGTCATACGTTCAAACGAGTCAGTCACCCATTCCAACTGGAGTTGACCATCAGACGTAATCACCCCGCTATACACATAATCTGATGTTAGCTCGGAGACGGCGCGATAGCGCGCTTCACTCGCCCGTAGTGCCGCCTCGGCCTGTTTTTGCTCCGTGATGTTCCGCACTGAACCCAGGATGCGTACAATGTGGTGCGGCGGGGCATCCCACACTGGATGGGCCGTAGCCTGTAACCAGAGGAGCCGGCCATCTCTGGTCGTCAGGCGATACTCAAACGTATGCGCCTGACCAGCGCACAATAGGGAGAGAGAGGCCTGCATACGCGACAGATCGTCGGGGTGAAACAGGGCACACCACTGCTGAGTAGTACGTATCTCATCGGCACGATAGCCGGTGAGATGGGTAAAAGTGGGCGAGACCCACTCCAGTTCCGCCTGGCCGTTGTGATCAACATGGATTGCGTAGATAAAATCCACTGCCCGATCCGACAGCATCCGATAGCGTGATTCGTTGTCCCATACCACCTGCTGATCGATTTTCCACCTGGTTATATCCTGATGGTTCACCATGAGCCAGATCTGACCAGCGTGAACAAACCGGGTGATCGAAAGCATATACCAGCGCTGCTGTGCCGAGCCATACGACAGATATTCGAGTTCAAAGGGTTCGCGCTGCTGAATTTGCACGGCCTGCAGCCCCTGGGCCACAGTCGGCACTTCTGCGGCAGGCAAACCGATTGCCAGTGGGCTGATGCCGAGATAGTTCTGGCCGAGGCCAGCGTCGGCAGCGACAAACCCATTGGTCGTAACCAGGCGTTGCCAGCGCTGGTTGACGGCGACGATGATGCCCGCACGGTCGAGCAGGGCAATCGGGTGGGGTAAGGCATCGAGTACGCCTTGTATATTGATACTGTGGAGGAGGGGCGCATAGTCGTGTCCTGTTGCGGTATGGGCAGCATCAGTGTACATATGTGCTTTCCCTTATCATCATAACCCGCTTATTGACACATGTGGTTTGTGGAGGTGTTCACTTTTTTCCTGGGAGCGAGAGCAGCTTGCCCTCGTCTACGCGATGGACGCATCCCGCCTTTGCTTCCTGGTGTGCGTGTCCCCCCACGTATGAACAGTTACTGGTTTGTTTTTACGCTTCGTTGTCGTTCGGGTTGACTCCAAACAGCCGCAACCACTCCTCAACCTCCTGGGGACTCAGCGACTGTTCTCCCGGCTTATGATCAGGTGCTAGGACTGGTTGATCGAGAAGGTGCAAGCGACGCGCAAATTCCTGCGCAGATAGTACCCTGATGCCACAGGCGCGCGCCACGTCAGCCACGGCTCGATCCGATGTAATGACCTGCCAGTCATTTTTGCGCTGTATCGCCCGAATACGCCGAATAAGATCCGCATCGGCATCGCGTGGTGAGGTGCTAAAATGGCATTCGACACCATATCCGTTCAGTTGCTGTGGATGTCCATACACCCCATGATCAAACACAACCACAACCTGCCGACCCCGCTTGCGCATGGCATATTTGCGTAGCCAGAACACGAGCTGCGCCTCATCATCGCTATCGGCCAGACTCAAATCTGGCATGTGTCCAATCAAATTATGTCCATCAACCAGTAGCGGCATGCCCTTTATTTTACCACTTAAGTCCTCTGGACAGTTGCAACAGTCGCCATCTTTTACACGTCTCATGGTTACAAATAGTTTAACAAAATGTCTGTGGTGGCTTGAAGCCATCGTCTTGCGCAAGCGAGATGTGGAAATAAGGAAAAAGGCTGGCTGACCAGTCTACTGCATACAGATAACTCTTTGAAGATTGCGAGCGAAAAGAGCATTGCTATGTCAAATTCAGAAACCTACCAACAGCCAGTTTACCCGGATGAAGCCTATTATCGCCAGCAGCAGCGCATGCGGCAATCACGGCGGTGGGGCGGAATTTTGCTGGTCATTGGCATCATCTGGCTAATGTTTGAACTGATCGGGCACGGTGTCCTATGGAGTATCAACACCGGCATGGTTGAGCATACCCAGACCGTCCAGCAGACCGTATCTGCCAGCGTATTGCAGATCAAGGTTACCAACGACCGCGTGACCATCGTTCCGAGTGAACACAATGCGATTCAGATCGAAGCCACGAAACATGTATCCGGGTGGAATCGCGCAACGGCGGATCGTGCCCTGGAAGACTTGCGGCTCGAAGTACAGCAGCAGGGGGATACCGCCTCGATCACCATCGCGCGCCCGAAGCATATGCTTACGGTCGGTCGTTCACCCTCTATCGATCTGCGCATTGCGCTCCCCCCCGATACACAGTTCAGCATCGAGAGCATCAATGGCGACCTGAAGGTGACAAACGTTACCGGCACTGGCCGTATGCAGACCGTCACTGGCGACATTACGGTACAGCAGATGCGCGGGGCCTTAACCCTGAAGACAACCAGCGGCGAGATCAACCTGCGTGAACACCAGGGAACAGTGCAGATCGAGGCAATCAGTGGTGATGTGCGATTGACCGACAGTGCGGTGGCTGACGTCACTGCCAGCACGTTTAGCGGCGATTTGAAACTGACGGGCGTCACCGGATTGCTCCAACTGAACACGATTTCGGGTGATATAACAATCAAGCAGGCCCATAACGCCCAACTCATCATCGACAGCACCAGCGGCGACATAACATTTACCGGTAGTTTGATCGACAACCAGCCGCATCGGGTATCGACCATTTCCGGCAATGTAGAACTGCGCTTGCCGTCTCATAGCAATCTGGAACTTGCAGTGAACACCTTGAGTGGCGATATAGAAACAACGCTTGATCTGCGCAACATTGAGCGCGACCGACGCACATTGACCGGTATAGCCGGTACAGGTGGGGCCACGCTGTCGATCAATACTACCAGCGGTGACGTGTCGATTAAGACCGAGCGGGTCGCTCGCTGACCATCGCCCGCTGACCGGCTTTTATGACAGCCATGAATGTCTCTCGCACATAAATCCCTCCGGTAGGGCACGGCTCCGAAGTGCCCTACCGTGCAATGCGTGCTTCTGGGCAGTCATGAAGATTGAAAAAGAGAGTGCGGATATGGAATGCGGCAGTATGGCTGGCATCTGTGGCAATGCAGACCCGGCTCAAGCCGGGACTCCGGTTATGTGCGTACCCGCATGCAATGTTCAATCGTCATTACTACATGCCACCAGGGATGGTTCCATAACACCCCGCACCCCTGGCAGGTGCGTTGATCAGCATCGTGACGGCCAGATCGTACAAATGTTCGTATATGTTGCCCGCTTTTCTAAGATTATGGTACAATGATAGATACAGAAAGCAAACTCACATACGAGGTGTGGTATGGAAGAATCAACCTGGATCACAAAAGTGGGCCTGGCACAAATGCTGAAAGGTGGCGTCATCATGGACGTGGTTACGCCAGAACAGGCGCAAATTGCCGAAGCTGCAGGCGCGGTGGCAGTTATGGCGCTCGAGCGCGTTCCTGCCGATATTCGCGCTCAAGGTGGCGTAGCGCGGATGAGCGATCCGGGGCTGATCCAGGCCATTATGCACGCGGTGTCTATCCCTGTTATGGCGAAAGCACGTATCGGCCATTTTGTGGAAGCTCAGGTGCTGCAAGCCATAGACATCGACTATATTGACGAAAGTGAAGTCTTGACCCCGGCCGATGAAGAGCATCATATCGACAAGCATGCCTTCAAGGTGCCGTTTGTGTGCGGCTGCCGTAACCTGGGCGAGGCACTGCGGCGTGTGGCCGAAGGTGCAGCCATGCTGCGCACCAAGGGCGAAGCCGGCACTGGTAACGTGGTTGAGGCCGTACGCCATGCACGTACCGTTTATGGCGAGATCCGTCGCCTGCAAAATATGAGTACCGACGAACTGTATACGGCCGCCAAACATTTGCAGGCACCCTTTGAACTGGTGCGCCAGGTAGCCGAAACCGGGCGGTTGCCTGTGGTCAACTTTGCGGCTGGCGGCATTGCTACGCCCGCCGATGCAGCCTTGATGATGCAACTCGGCGTGGATGGCGTATTTGTTGGCAGTGGCATTTTCAAATCTGATGATCCCGAACGCCGCGCTCGCGCAATCGTCCAAGCCACCACACACTACCAGGATGCGCAGATTATTGCCGAAGTTAGCAAGGGTCTGGGAGCAGCGATGGTTGGGATCGAAATCGGCACCATTCCACAGGCGCAACTGATGGCCGGACGCGGATGGTAAAATGGTAACCAAGAAACAGGATCGCAATGACGGTTGGTATTCTGGCTCTGCAAGGCGATTTTCAAGAACACGAGGCTGTATTACAGCGCATCGGCGTAGCAACCCGTCAGGTACGCTTGCCTGCTCATCTCGACGGTATTGAACGACTGATCATTCCAGGCGGTGAGAGTACGACGATTGGTAAATTGCTGGTTACGTATCGTCTGCTCGAACCGCTCCGGGCACGCGCCGGGCGTGACCTGGCGCTGTGGGGTACCTGCGCCGGAGCGATCTTGCTGGCACGGCAGATTGTTGATGGACTACCGGGGGGGCAACCCACATTAGCCGCCATGGATATAGTCGTACGCCGCAATGCATTCGGTCGCCAGATCCATAGTTTTGAAACCACACTGGATGTGCCAATCCTGGGTGACCAGCCACTGCCGGGTGTCTTTATTCGTGCCCCGATCATTGAGTCGGTTGGCCCAACCGTGGACATTCTGGCCCGGCTATCTGATACAACGATTGTAGCGGCACAGCAACAGCGGTTACTGGTGACAACGTTTCATCCTGAGTTGACACCCGATGATCGCTTTCATCGTTATTTTTTAGAATTGTAAAAGAGGTAGGTGCGTTACGAGATTGTCTGGAACAGCATGCGCAATCTGTTCATCGTCATCGTTGACCCGGCCCGTCTCGAACGACCAGAACTATGATCCGATCCGTCGCACCAGGTGATCTGTGGGCATTGCGTCGCAAACCACGTAGCCAGATGGTACTCTACAATAACTCGTTGCTGGTTGAGCCGCATCGTCCACTTGGGTTCGCGCTCCTCTGCCTTGTGCAGGGTACCGGGCGTGAGCGCTCTATGTCTGTATTCCACGAACATAACCTGACGGCGGTGGTACAGGCGCAGGGGCGGGCAGGACGGCCAGAACAGGATATTATTTATCTCTCCACCTATGGCCCGCCGGGGCACACAGTACCCAGTGATCGGGATATCTGGTTTCGCTTGCTCGAGCAACTGTGTATCAGTGCCAGTCATAATCACGTGCAACGTCTGTATGTCTCGATTTCCAGCCAGCAGGTTGAGTTACACGAGATTTTTCGGCAACTCGGCTTTCAATCCTATACCCATCAGACGATCTTACAGCTTTCTGGCCCGGATTGGGATCAAGGGACGACCATCGCCCCGATGCGCTACCAATCACGTCATGATCGCTGGGCTATTCACAAGCTCTATGGCGCTGTGACCCCCCGTTTTGTCCAGATTGCCGAGGCCCGTAATCCACGCGACTGGATGCTCCCATTAACCCAGCACTGGAAGCGCGGTCAACGCCACGCATGGGTGTTGGGGCCAGAAGATAATCTCGCGGCGTATATTTATGTGATGAGCGGGCCAAATGGTCACGCACTGACCTTGCTTATGCATCCCGATGCGCGTGAGAATAGTACCGACGTGTTACGCTTTGGTTTGACGCAGTTACCCGATACCCGTCCAGTCTATCTGTTGTTACGTGAATATCAGGCAGAATTGTTAGCGCCTGTCCAGGATCTCGGCTTTCAGCCCATTAGTGAACAAACGTTGCTGGTGAAGAGTATGGTTGTTCCTGTGCGCCGGTCAATGTTACTGCCAGCCTTAGAACCAGGATTGGAGCCGCGTGTTCCTATTCCTAGTATCTCTTCTCCCACGGAGGATCCCCAGTTATATGTCATCAGAGCGACAAGCAGTCACGAGTAATATTGAGCTTTTGCTTGATACCCTACCGCCGCTCATTCAGCAAGCGCTCGTCCAGGGCGAAGAAAATCCAGCGGATTTGTTAGAAGTGGTGATAGATCTGGGTCGCTTGCCAGAAGCACGGTACCCGGATCACGAGCGTTTTTTGAGTAATCTGGAAATAACATCTGAAGATATCGACTATGTTACTGCTCGCATTGGCGCTTTTGGCGAAGATAACCGCGCTGGTATCCCGCGCACGCTGCACCGTATCTCGGCCATTCGTAATCGCAGTGGCGTGGTGATTGGCCTGACCTGCCGCGTCGGGCGCGCTATTTTTGGCACTGTTAGTATTGTGCGTGACCTGGTAGAAAGTGGCAAGAGTATCTTGTTGCTGGGTAAGCCTGGAACCGGTAAGACGACGATGCTGCGCGAGATGGCGCGTGTGCTGGCCGAGGAACTCCGTAAGCGGGTCGTGATCGTCGATACCTCGAACGAGATTGCTGGTGATGGCGATATTCCGCATCCAGGCATCGGACGTGCGCGGCGTATGCAGGTACCACGTCCGTCTGAACAACATGCGGTGATGATCGAGGCGGTGGAAAATCACATGCCCGAAGTGATTGTGATTGATGAAATTGGGACAGAACTCGAAGCGATGGCCGCCCGCACTATCGCCGAACGGGGAGTGCAATTGATTGGAACCGCGCATGGCAATACGCTCGACAACCTGATGGTGAACCCGACCCTGTCAGACTTGATCGGTGGAATCCAGGCCGTCACGTTGGGTGATGAAGAGGCCCGACGCCGAGGAACACAGAAGACGGTTCAGGAGCGGAAGTCCCCACCTACCTTTGATGTCTTGATCGAAATTCAGAGTTGGGATAGTGTAGCGGTGTACACCGATGTGGCAACGGCAGTTGATGCGATCCTGCGCGGTGAACAACCCCAACCAGAATTGCGCACAAAAGATGCTGACGGGCAGGTGCAGATTATTGCCCCACCGCCCCGCGAACCTGGCGATTCAGTACCATCTGGGCCACGGCGGGGGCAAAATATGCGTGATGAACGCGAACGCGCCCTGCGATGGAGCCGCGAACGATATGGTGGTTCAACAAACGAGTCGACGCCTGCAAAGCCAGTCCAGCGCATTTTCCCTTTCGGTGTCAGTCGCAACCGGCTCGAAAGTGCGATCGGGCGGCTGCATGTGCCAGCCATTATTGTCCGTGATATGCAGGATGCAACGCTGGTTATGACGCTCAAGAACTACTATCGCCAGAGTTCCCAACGTTTGCGCCAGGCCGAGGATCGCGGTATTCCGGTCTATGTGCTGCGTAACAATACCATTACGCAGATGGAACGCCAGCTTGCCAGCATTTTCCATCTGACAATTGATGATAGCGAACATGCATCTCCATACCACGAAACGGAAGATGAGTCGGTTGAAGATGCAATGTTAGAAGCGGAAACGGCAATTACCCAGGTGATGAATGGTGAGTGTAGTAATGTGGAATTAACACCACGCAATAGTTACATTCGACGCTTGCAGCATCAAATGGCGGATCGCTATAGTTTGAACTCGCGCAGTTATGGCAGCGAACCGTATCGCGGTGTGAGAATCTTTCGTTCGCAATGAATATGGGGTACTTGTGGCATGTGCTTCGAGTGCGGTGTACATGTCGCGTTTTGCTCTGGTTAAAGTATGGGGCTTTTTATTACATTTGAAGGACTGGAAGGCTGTGGCAAAAGCACACAGGCTCGCTTGCTGTACGAACGCCTGCAAGCACGAGACTATCCGGTGATCCTGACCCGCGAACCAGGCGGCACACGGATTGGTGAGTTGATTCGCCGTATTCTGGTCGATTTACAGCATACCGAGATGGCGGCAACGACCGAGACCCTGCTCTTCTCGGCGGCACGCGCACAACTGGTCAATGAACTTATTCAGCCTTACCTCAATACGGGTGGCATTGTTCTCTGTGATCGCTATGCCGACTCGACCTATGCCTATCAAGGCTATGGGCTAGGGCATGACCTTGATCAACTGTATGCGATCATCAAAGTTGCTACTGGTGGCTTAATGCCAGATTTGACGATCTACCTTGATCTCACGCCAGAGGAGGGGTTGGAACGCAAGCAACGCGCCCGATCAGGCCATGCGGCCAACGATATAGAACAGCGCCGTAAAGCGGGCATTATCCCCACCAGCGTGGGGTTACCGCCTTTTTCTGCTCCATCGGTTAGTAGCGGGGCAGAATGGAATCGGCTGGATGCCCGTGACCTGGTGTATCATCACCGTGTAGCTGCTGGCTTTCACGAACTGATCCAGCGTGAACCAGAACGCTGGCGCGTTCTGGATGCACGTTTGCCGATTGACCAGGTCATGCAGGAGGTCGAAGCAGCCGTTGAACCCCTGTTGGCTGGCGTGACACAGTTAAAAGACGGGCGCTGAAAGGAAAAAGTATTCTATCCAGTGAAGCCGCCTGATACACACTGCGCCTGTGCATTAAAACCGAAGCGTCCACCCTCACTACCACACACTGCGTGGATCATGCCGCCCGTCACTACTGTAACTGTTTACATCTTTATTTACGCCTGGGAACGTCGAGGGCAAGATGCCTTCGCTCCCAGGTGTACCTGGGAACGCGCACGCCCCGCCCCCCTGGGAGGGAGGGCGTCTCGCCCTCTGCGCCGGGGAGCGCGCACGTCCCGCCCCCCTGGGAGCGTGCGGGCGTCCCGCCTGCGTGGTGTGCCGGGAGCGTGCGGGCGTCCCACCCGCGTGGTGTGCCGGGAGCGTGCGGGCGTCCCACCCGCGTTGCCTCCTCTCGCGGGCACGATGCCCTCGCTCCCAGGGCGTGCGGGCGTCCCTTGTGACAGATCCTGGTGCAAAAGCACCTAAGCTCTCGCTCCCAGGGCGTGCGGGCGGGCAGCGTGCCTTTGAGGGTGAACAGGTACTCACTCCTGACTATTTGACAAAATGCACAAGATCGAGAGAATACAGTAATATAGCGTATGCTACCGTGTATGCCGCTAAAATACTTTAAGGATCTGATATGGAAGCGATCCAGGATTTTTTCACGAATTTGCGGCCCATTCTGAACCTGTTAGCCACTATTATTGGAGCCTATCTGGTGCTGTTGTGGGCCGCTTCGGTGCTGTGGGCATACCGCGATATTCGTATGCGCAGCGACAATATTTCAGTACAGGTACTCGCGGTTAGTATTGTCTTACTAATCCCGTTTGCGGGCATTCCCATCCATCTCATTCTACGCCCACCCCAGACTCTGGCCGAGAAATACGAACGTTCACTTGAGGACGAGTATTTGCGCCGCGATCTGGAAGAGAAGTTTGTCTGTCCATCGTGCCAGCGCCCGATTGAACACGACTTTATCATCTGTCCTCATTGCCACACTGAACTGCGCCGACGTTGTCAAGCCTGCAATCGTGTGGTCGATCTGACCTGGACGATCTGTCCCTACTGTGGTGATGATGGCACCACCGGGTTGCTCCGTCAGTCCTATCTCCGTCAGCCTCAACTCCCACGTGAGACCCAGCCAGTTGAAGCGGCGTCGGTAGCGCGTAGCCCGCAGATCCGTGGCTCATAGCGGTCAGCCGGTTCTATAGCAGAGGAGGTTCATGACACCTGCAATTACAGATGTACCCGGTGTACTGGTGGGACACGCCAGCGATTTTGAGGCACTAACTGGCGCTACGGTGGTACTCACACCCGAAGGGGCAGTGGGTGGTGTGGATGTACGTGGCGGTGGCCCTGGTACTCGTGAGACCGATCTCCTCAGTCCTATGTCGCTGGTGTCCGAAGTGCATGGCATCGCGTTGTGTGGTGGCAGCGCCTTCGGGTTGGCCGCCGCAACCGGTGTGGTAGACTGGTTGCATGCACACGGGATTGGCTATGATGTCGGTGTCACCCGCGTGCCGATTGTGCCCGCGGGTGTTATCTTTGATCTGCGTATTGGGCGCACGGATCGCTGGGCCGATGCCGCGCTAGGCTATGCAGCATGCGCGGCAGCAACAACGACTACCACCGAAGGTTGCGTTGGTGTTGGTACAGGAGCCACCGTAGGCAAGATGGGCGGTATGGCAGCCGCTGTCAAAAGCGGTGTGGGTACCTGGAGTGAGACCCTGGTTGATGGTACGATCATCGGCGCACTCGTTGTGTGTAATGCGTTTGGTGATGTCTGGAACGAACAGGGACAGATTATTGCCGGTACCCGCGATCTCGAACGCGGAGGCTTTGCGAATGCACTGCGCCTGTTACGGCAACAGCAGATCCAGGAAGCATTTCCTACGCGTACAGAGAGCAATACGACCCTGGCTGTCATTGCCACCAATGTACGGTTGACTAAAGCCGAAGTGACGAAACTGGCACAGATGGCGCAGAATGCTTTGCCACGTCGGATTCGCCCGGTACACACCCCCTTCGATGGTGACACCGTGTTTGCACTGGCGCTTGGACAACGGCCTGCCCCGCATATGACGGTACTGGGCAGCGTCGCTATGGATGTTCTGGCGCAAGCGATTGAACGGGCGGTGACCGAGGCAACTTCTGCTGGCGGGTTGCCCGCAGCGCGTGATGTGTAAGTTGTATCCATAACCGGAGGTACGCGGTGGGTCATCCACCAACGGTTTTCACCTGCAGCAGCGTGGAAGAAACGCTTTTGCGCTCCACCTTTGTACCGAAGGCAAAAAGGTGGAGCGCAAAACAGATCAGGGGCAATGCCTTATACCTGCCCCTGATCTGCTAAAGGCGAACAAGACCTTGTGTTTGAGTGACCGGGTACGACCTGTCAATCACCGGAGGTACGCAAGCGTTTGAATCAACCGTGTTTTTGGCCTGCGACAGCGTGGAAGGGCCAGGTTTGCCCCCTTATTTTTCGTCAACGGCGAAACATTGGAGGCCAGAAAATGGATGGAGGGGCAGTGCTGTATACCTGCTTTTGCTCTGCCGGAGGCGAAAAGACGAGTTGACCATACCACCGCGTATGTCCTCTCAATAACTTTTATGAATGATTATCGAACTCTGCAGTATTTGTTCCTCATGTCGTTGCTGTGCATCCTGGTTGCATGTGAAATCGAAGGTGGCGTGCCACCCCCAGCAACACCGGGTGCAATGACCCAATCTTCGCCGGAAAGTGTGCCACTGTCGCCCACACCTCCGCGCCCCATGGGATTTCGGATCGGGTTGATGGACGAGCCGGTTGATCTATTGCCATACCACGAGGATGCAGGTGATCGGCGCATTACGGCACCGATCAGCGAACTGTTGTTTCCCGATCCCCTTCTCGCATTAAGCTACAGCTATACTACCACCGGCGTTCTGGAGCGTGTTCCATCGTTTGAAAATGGGGACGTTGAACGTGCGCTGGTTGATGTCTACCTGGATGCGGCGGGCGTGATCACGACTACTGTCACCGAGGTGATTTCGCAGGTGCAGCAACTGTCAGTAACCTATCGCTGGAATCCCGATCTGTACTGGTCAGACGGCGTGCCGGTCACAGCCGAGGACTCGCTGTTTGCCTATGAACTGGCGCAACAGGTGGCACTGGGCGAAGATGCCGCGAGCCGCCTGGCCCTGCTCGAAAGCTATGAGGTGGTCGATGCCCATACGACGCGGGCGGTACTCAAACCAGACTTTACCAATCCGTTTCATTTTGTCACCTTCTGGACGCCGCTCCCACGTCACCTGCTCGCCGATCTCCCCGTTGATCAGATTATGCAGAGCGACTTTGCCGAACAACCAGTAGGCTATGGCCCCTATATGATTGAACGGCGTGACCGCGATGGCATCCGCCTGCGCCCCAATCCGCACTATGCCGGTGCGCCACCACCCGCTGATACACTGACCTTTGTGTTTTTACCCGGTATGGATGCGCTGCGGGCGGCGATACTCAGTGGCAATATTGATGTGGCTGTTGCCGAACGTACGACAGCGGAACAGTTTGCCTTCCTGGATCGGGATCGTGAGTTGGGTGTGTTAAACATTGCCTATACCCCTGGCCCGGTCTGGGAACATCTCGACTTCAACCTGGATGTGCCGTTATTCCAGGACATTCGTGTGCGTCAGGCAATTGCGCATGGGATTAATCGTCAGGCAATGATCGACACGCTTTTTGCCGGCCATGTACCGCTCCTCGATAGCTGGATTGTACCAGAACAACCTGAGGCTGCCCCCGCTGACAAATTGACGCACTATGCCTATGATCCCGACGAAGCCCGCCGTTTGTTGGATGAGGCGGGCCTGGTCGATAGCGACGAAGATGGCATCCGTGAGCGGGATGGTGAGCCGATCACCCTGGAGGTACTGACAACCGAGGGATCGACCCTGCGCACCGAGATTGCCCAACAGTTTACCGCAGATATGGCTGCACTGGGTATTCAGGTCAACATCCGTACACTCTCCATTCAAGACCTGTACGATCCCGAAGGCCCACTGTTCCGGCGTGAGTTTGAACTGGCTCAGTTTGCCTGGATTGCCAATCCTGATCCGGGCGGGTTGGCGCTGTGGAGTTGCATGGCCGTGCCCAGTGCGATGAATAACTGGACAGGCAACAATTTTGCTGGATGGTGTTTCCGCGAAGCTGATCAGGCGATTCGCACCGCCAATACCTCACTCGACCCTGCGGAACGCCAGGCAGCCTATCTACGCCAGCAACAACTTTTTACGCAGGAATTGCCCGTAATCCCGCTTTTTCAGCGCCTGATTGTCACCCTCAGCCATCCAACTTTCCAAGGTCTGGCCCCCGATCCGACTGCCCCGATTACCTGGAATATACACAACTGGTCACGATCATAGGCCCAATAGACAGGACTGTGTGGGCAGGATCACCCTACCCATGCGGGTAGTTGACGTAACAGAGTAATGGTAGTACACTTCGTGCCAATTATTTCTTCATTTCACAAATGGAACGTGGCAAGTACGTCGGCTCGTTAGATACAATGCACCGAGAAGGAAAGGAGAAGCTATGGAACGCACAGTTGGTGATATTATGCATCGGGGTGTTCTTACCTGTCAGCGCGAGACACCTGTTCAGGACGTGGCACAGCAGATGACCCAGCAAGACGTGAGTGCCCTGGTCGTGGTTGACACCGATGGTAATTTATCGGGTTTGATCTCGCGCACCGATCTGGTCAATGCACGCCTGTATGAGCAATATTGGAAGCACTGGCGCGGTTTGACAGCAGGACACATTATGGTCTCGGATGTCGTCTCGGTGCGTCCCAGTGATACAGTACAGCTTGCCAGCAAATTGATGATGGAGCGCAAAATTCATCGGGTGGTCGTGGTTGATGAAACCGATAATGGCGTAAAGCCAATTGGTATCCTCTCGATTACGGATCTGGTGCGCGACATTGCTGCGGCCGATGCGGACGAGAATGGTGAAACCAGTTAGCACATAGTCTGGACGTGCGTTCACATCCTTCTATTTCCGTATACGGTCAATGCATATAATCACGTATCTGGATAATCCAGATCAGTAAGCCATAGCTTGTAATCGCCAGCACGCTCACCAATGCCACGAGACGCCCGGCACGGCCCCGTTGCCAGAGCAGCGCCAGGGTCGGGCCAGCCCCCAGGCACAGTGCTGGATAGAGAAAATGGGGCCAGCGTACTCCCTGGCTGGCCCCCGCCAATAACGGCAGTCCAACTGCGGCCAGCAACGTACTGAGCCACCAGGCCACCAGCAGCGCGTATAGACTAGATGCGTGGTGGCGCGGATGGCGCTGTTGTCCAAGGAGCAACAGACCCGCCAGTCCACTCAAGCTCAGCAGGTGGGTCAATCGTTGATAGGGCGCAACCAGGGTACGAACCAGTTCAGCCAGCGATGGTGTGTACCCGACAGACTGCACGGCTTCGGTAGCACTGTGACTCACCATAGCTCCTGGCAAACGTTGCAGAAAAAAGGGCACAAAGGGTGGTGCCGAATAGAAAAAGACCAGCACGAACATACCCGCCAGCACGCCCCCCCATGTCAGCGCCTTGAGCGAAAAAAAGTGCCCCCTGCCCCCGTGTGTCCACAACCGTTGCACCCAGGACACTACTCCCAATCCCCAGGCACATGCTAGCAACATCACCAGCGACAGCGTGATCCCCATATGGCTTAACAGGCCGATCATCAACAATGGTAGCCACCAGTGTAACTGTTCATAGCCACGTATGGCAGCTTCGGAAGGCGGTGTTGACCGCTGCCTTCCGAGTGGGCCATGCCAGGCCAGCAGCACAATCGCTGGTAACGCCAGGGCTTGCCCACCAATGTTGGCATATTCGCCTACCGAGAAAGAACCCAGCAGCGGTGCCGGTAGCACATACAGGCTGGCCCCAAACAGGGCTGAACGACGGCCCAGCCCGGCCTGGCGCAGCAGGAGCCATACCCATACGATCACCAGGCTATCGAGCAGGGCCACCCCGCTCTGTACCGTTAGCACCCGGCTGTCGATGTCCGAGGCGGTGAACAGTTGAAGGGGTGCCAGCACCAGGTACGTGGCTGGTGGATAGGGTGCATCGCCACCACCAGCACGTGCGGGTAACCCGGCCGTCATATACACGATGCCCAGGCTCACTTCTAAGAGGCGATTGGCATTAAACCGATGATCACTAAACAGAGCATGGGGATGGAGCATTCCACCCATGCGCAAGGCGAAGGCTAGTAGTACCAGTGCCAGCACTGTGGCATAGGTAGTCTGACGAAAACACTGCGCTCCATGCCGTTGGATACGGGGGTACCAGAACAGGCGATAGGCCCCATACGCACCTGACGCCAATGCCCAGCAACTGACCGCGAGCGCGGCCAGCGCTGGCGTCAACAGCGTGAGTGCCAGACGTTGCCATGCCAGCAGCAGTGCCACCAGGACAACCAGACCCATACCCACCACGAAGGCTGGACGCAACGCCAGTGCCAGCCAGCGCACCAGTGCATAGACCAGCGTCAGCGTCAGCACGAGCCAGCCCAGTTGTCCCCAGGCTGGTTGCCGCACCCTGGACACCAGCGGTGCCACCCGTACATCGCGCAACACAAAACCAAGCTGGCGCGGGTCGCTGTCAATGAGATATGGCTCGGTATCCATCCGCAACTGTAGATTGCCCGCCGTATCTGCATCGACCAGAATCTGATACACCCGTGGTGTAGCCTCAATCCACAACGGCGGCAAGCTGGTCGTACCCGCCTGCCAGCGACTGATCGCTGGCGTCTGGGCATCAAAGCGCCCGCTGCTGGCGAGCAACGAAAGCTGCCAGCGTCCACCACCTATACCCGGAAATCGGATCGTCGCCGCGCTGCGCGTCCAGCGATAAGCATACCCCGGTGGCATGTTCCACCAGTCAAAGCGTCCGGGTTGGGCTGGCTCAGAGGCATGAAATCCATGCAGGAAAGGTGCATCATCTTCGCGGCGATGGGTCACAGGATGGCCGCCAATCGCTAGATGATAGTGAGGTGCCAGTTGGTAGGCCAGTGTCCAACACATCAGGCCGGTACACAGAATCATGGTGAGCGCTTGCAGATCGACCCGAAAGCCTGGCCATGCATACAATCGCAGAACCAGAGGCATCCCTTGCAGCCATGTGCTTCGCGTCTGTCCTGAAATCGGTGTTATCCGCTCGTTGCGCATCCCTACCTACGATGGCCCCTGACGCCAGGTGACAATAATAACCCCGATCATAATGACAAAGGCACCCAGGATGCGATTGGGTGTCACGCTCTCCTTGAGTACGAAATGGGCCGGTATCAGGCTGATAACATAGCTTAACGCCAATAGCGGATAGGCAAACGAGAGATCAACCCGCGAGATGACGCCTAACCAGAACAGCGCACCACTGAAGATGAGGATAAAACCAAGTACGACTCGCCACTCGGTGAAGGTGCGGATGAGGGTATCGAAAGAGGCCGAAAATTCACCGACCTGGTTCATGCCCGCTTTCAAAAGCAACTCACCGGTGACTGTCAGGCCGATCGCTGTAAGGAGTAAAGTAAACACTAAGATCATAGAAGAAGTCCTTATCACTGACCAGCGCCTGGCAGGTGGCGTAGCATGCGACGACAGGTCGCAACTCACCCGGTCGGGTGCCAATCCACGGTCGCTCGTTGTCAGTTGTTGTTTATCCATCATGAATGACGCCTTACTACATACACCCCATAGTCGCAGATGCCACTGCGCATTGTATAGCTCCGTATCATCGCAAAGCCTGGCGCAAATAATGCACGATAGTCGTCGGCATTACGAATAAACCCGCCCCGATCCAGCCAGTGCATGGCCTGCCCGGCAATGTTCCAGCGATCAGGCGGTGGAATATCCTCAATAATGAGCGCCGTCGCACCCGGTCGCAGCACACGCTGCAGTTCGTTGAGTGCCGCCCGAGCAACAGGATCGGGCAAATGATGCAAAACACCCAGTACCAGCGCTGCATCAAATCGCTGATCACCAAGCGCCAGCAACGCGCCACTCGTCACCACAAACTGCCCCGGATAGGTACGGCCTGCAAAGCGCAGATACGGACGTGACACATCAATACCAACATAATGCGCAGATGGGAAACAGCGAGCGAATTCACCCGTGCCACAGCCAAAATCCAGAAATTCGCGCTGCCCAACATCCCGCCAGGGTGCTAATTCCTGGGCAATAACCTGCTTTTCACCCCGAAAGTTATCCTCAACGATCCGCCGCAGGATGTTCCAGAGGCGTGGGCTAGCACTCACCCGATTCAGAAGCCGCTCAATAAGCGCGTCTGATGACTGCATCATCGTCACCGATCGATCACAGCAGGCTGATTGCTGCTGAGATGCCATTGCGCTCGCTGATTGCTGGCGATCCGTTTATGGGGTGTCAGATGTATCAGTTTACCTGAATGGGCCAGACAGATGATCGAAAGCCCGACCGGAAAACGCCCCTTCAGGCGCACCCAGGCTGCCTCCAGCGCCAGCGGCCAGCGCAGGATCTGGTTGATCGCTGCCGGCGGTAGAGTCATATCCGATTGCTGCTGCTCCAGTGACGGCACCACCTTTTCCAACAGACGTTGCGTTAGAGCCAGTGGAAAGAGCAGACTGTTGATATACGAGCAATATTCGACTATAAAGCCAGCGCTGCGCAGCAGCGATAGGACTTCGTGGGCCGTGTAGCGTCGTCGGGTATGTACCGCACGATCATGTTTGCTACGCAGAAACTCATACGCGGGCAGGCGTAGCAACAGCCGCCCCCCGGGGCGCAACACCCGCCAGGCTTCACGCAGTGCCGCGACTTCATCGGTGACGCCGCGATGATACAGCACATCAAAAGAGGTCACCAGATCAAAGCTGGCAGCACTAAATGGCAGAGAAACCACCGAGCCACGCAAACACTGCCCACACATACGCGACGCACCTGGCTCCAGCGCCTCGGCTGCCAGATCCAGGCCAACAACCTGGCCGTAGCGTTGCAAAAAGAGTGCATTCCCACCAGTGCCACACCCGGCATCAAGAATACGCAGATCCTGCCGCCGGGCATACAGCGGATCCAGCAGCGCAGCCGCGATGTCCCGCATACCGCCATACCACCAGTGCCGCGTCTCGACTGCCGCCATTACTTCATATTCAACCCGCTCCATAATAGCTTCTTGTGTATTCCTCAGATGGAACGCCGACATTCGTGGTGGGTGGTAAACGCCATCCCCCCTGCACACCGCGTGTAAGCCGGCCATATTTTTCGCTCGTTGTGGCGGCACTATACCAGAAGCCAGTATAGCACGCAAGCCACACCGAGGCGCACCAGGTCGCCAGCACTTCTTTACACTGCGCTCTCAACCTGATTGCGCAAAAGGCCCAACCCCGTTATCTCTACCTCCACAACATCACCCGGTTCCAACCATGGCCCCTGTCCCTGCGTAAGATCACTCAGACAACCAGCGCCAACTGGGCCACTGCTCAACACATCACCTGGATAGAGCGTGACATTGCGACTGGCATAGACGATCATCTGCGCAAAGGTATGGTACATAGCCGCGGCATTACCACGTGAGCGCTCAACACCGTTCACCCGCGCTTGCATCGTCAGGTTCAAGCGGCCATCATCATCACTATAAATCTCAAGCTCATCAGGCGTCAGCAGGCACGGCCCCAGCGAAATCGCAAAATCCCGCGACTTGCTGGCACCCAGGCCCAGGGGATATTCTTCGGCTTGAATATCACGCGCACACCAGACATTGGCGATCATATACCCCGCAATATATGTCGCTGCCTCTTCCAGACGAATGTTACGACCGGTACGGCCAATGACACAGGCCAGTTCTAAACTGTAGTCGAGAGCTTCGCTGCCAAAACAGGGGATCAGCGCATCCGGCCCATACACTGCCGAATGATTCCCAAAAGCGAACGCAGGTACAGCATACCAGATAGCGGGCAGCGTCTGGGCCTGAAGCTGACGAGCAAGCAACGCATGCTGTTCAAAGGCATCAAACAGGCGCAGGCTGGTCGGGCAGGGCAGCGGTGCCAGCAAACGGACATGCGCTAGCGGTAGCAGCATCTCGCTGCCGCCAATGGAGATACTGCCCGTCAATCCCTGGTCTTGACTGCCATTGCCAGGTAGGATCGGATTGAACGACAGTTGATTGCCAAGTTGACTAATGACAGCCGACTGAATTTCAAGCAGATCATCCAGCGTGGCACCCTGTTGATCGCCACGCAACAGGCTCAACATATCCCAACGATAGTCCTCAATATATTCAAACACCAGCGGTGCCGCGGTCGCAATATCAATAATTCCGGTACCGATCATTATTCCAACCCGTGGTTGACCATCGGTAGCAACAAATGTTACTAATCGCATTGAAGCGCTCCATCTAGCGGCAATATGTCGCCTGCGCATTACTGCCGGGCGTAGCAGCAGCGCGATGTGTGCAACTGGATGTGACCCAGTGTGTTGCTGCCAGACTATGTCGGTTTGAAGCCATATCTCCGGCTGGCAACCACTGCCGTATCGTCAGCAAAGTTCATAAGCCGAAACTCTAATATACCATTAATGTCGCAAAGCGTAACCGTTCAGGGGGACTTTCGCCAGCGGGGTTGCGCAGGGGCCTGCGGCCCCTGCGCAACCCCCAGAAACCTCCGGGCGGGGTCGTGCCCTGCCCAACCACCCCACCTGAACGGTTCCTCGCACAGCAACGGTATCCAGGTTTCAACGAGTCAGAGGCATAGCCCGGCTGACACCGAGACACCAATTTACGATTGATTGAGCAGTCCTATCTGCATCAGCCTACCACCTTCCGGCGGTCCCGGTTCTACCGCCGGAAGACAGCACGGCGTGGAGTGTACAAATGAGATAGGATTGCTCTACAGGCTTGCTATTCCTACACCAAGCCTTCGTATCGACAGGGGTGTGGGGCCGCAAGCCACCGCACATGTTCCGGGATTTCGGCGTAGGGGTGTTGCATGCAACACCCCTACGCCCCCTTGACATCTCTTTCCTGGAGAAGTCTCGTGGTAGTACTATATCATGATTGCACAATGCTGCCCAGACATACTTTACATTATTCGAATATTATATTAGTATACTGATATTCCGATTATAATATGCTCAATGATTGGTCTACTGGCACAAGTTATGCTACATCGCAGGTACATGATTATCTGTTGGTCTGCATGTTAAGATTAAAGTATGCTATAATATGAAGTCTAATTATTTTTTAGTTCTAATAGCCAGTAGAGTTGCTGACACACCTACCCGTGTGTCTCATGATTTATGAGTTAGTTCGCAACCTGAAGGCACTGCTAGACAGAATTGCCGAACGTATCTGGTGCAAGGATTGCTTTAGTCGTATAGAAAGTATGAAGATGGAATCAAAGAAACCCCTTCTGGAAGTCGATCTCAACCATGGGTTTGTGCCCATTTCACGCGCAGCTTCTTCGCTTGCTGCTCTGGTCAAACGTTCACGGACAATGCGTCAACCCATTATTGTCACCCAAAAAGGATATCCAGCCGGTGTTATCCTGGATATCGGGTTGTTTACCCGATTACGTGAACTTGCCGAGCAACAGCCGCTCTCTGAGTCAGGCAAGGACGTAGAACTGGAAACGAAAGACGTTGAGTAGCTGTCAACCATTCGCTCAAAACAGGAAGGCATGTCAGGTATGATGTATAGATGCGATCTCGGATCAACCCGGTATATATATATTGAAAATCAAGGAACTCGCACCATGGTTACCCTGTTCTCTGGTGGTGCAGGTCAGCAACAGAGCCAGGCGAATGGATTTGAGACCGGGATCTGGCAGACGCCGCCTGTTTTGTTCCAAACTACAACCGGTCTGGTGATACGGATTGAAGCTGCCGGGCGGCAGTTCTTTATCCAGATCCAGGGTGGAGCGATGCAACTGCTGACCACAGCCCCGTCACTGGCCGGGGCTGATGTTGTAGCGCTCCAGCAGGTTGATACCGGTGATCATAGTCAGCCAGAACCGATGGAACCGATGCAGCCAATGGAACCCATGGAGCCAATGAAACCCATGGAGTCAATGAAACCATTGCGCATGGGCAATATGGAAATGCGTATGAATCCTATGGAAATGCAGATGGGTAATATGCGTCTTCGCATGGAGACAACGCCAAAATCACCACCAACACCGCCGCAAGCTGCATCGCCTCGCTTTTGTACACAATGTGGGGCTGGCGTTAGCCCACACGATCGGTTTTGTGCAAACTGCGGGCATCGGTTGGTGCCCATCACAGAGTGAAGTACATACACTCGTACTCCAACGAGCTTTATGCTAACCACGAGCGCAAGCTGAAACAAGACGTGAACCATTGCAGTCCCGGTGTAAGCCGGGACTGACTCCTCCTGTAGCAGGCCGCAATGTGGCCTGACGAAGCGGAGTCCCGGCTTCAACCGGGACTGATTCTCAAAACGTTTGCCGTGCCCGCCGCGCCCCGCCGTACCCCGCACTGCCCCGCATTGCCCGCAGCGCCCCGCTGCCCGCATTGCCCCGCACTGCCCGCGTTGCCTGCGTTGCCTCGCACTGCCCCGCGCATTGTTTGCATTGCCCCGCATTGTTTACGCGGGCACCCACCAGAGGTGCCCCTACGATCGTTGTTGCGCAATGGGAGACGATGCAATGCGATGTCCGGCATTGTGCTGCACTGCTCCGCATCGCCCGTATCGACCCGCATTACCCACATTGCCCCGGCATTGCCCGCCGCGCCCTGACATTGCCCCAATGCCTCGCCATTGCTCGTCATTATGCCGGAACGACCATGCATGGACATCGTTGCCCTCGTTGCCGGGCAATGGACGACAATGCGGGCACCTACCAGAGGTGCCCCTACAATCGTTGTGGCGCATTGGGGAGCAATGCCGAGGCATCGCCCCATCCTTTGCGATGCACTGCCCGCACCGCCCGCAGCGCCCTCGTTGCTGGACAACGCATAACGCTGCGGGCACCCACCAGAGGTGCCCCTACGATCTTTGCTCTGCAATGGAAGCGATGTGCGCAATGCTCGCATCACTGTGCATTGTCCCTGTTGTTTCTCGCTGCGGGCGACTACAAGGGTCGCTGTTACGTCATAAGCAGGGGGGATGGATGGAACGACTATAAAGGATCAAACAGCGACCAATCTGCTCCTATCGACCAGTCTTTACAAACTCTTAGTACTGCGTTAACAGGCACATAGAGTAATCACAATCTTCGCACGTTAGAATGTTTAGACCTGGATAGGCTTGCACACTTACGGGTATCTTCTTGTACCTGAGAAGGGAGGCGTGGTGAATACGCAGTGGAGCAAAGCTGATTTGCATATTCATACCAACTATAGCAGTGATGGAACGGCGAGTGTGGTGGATGTGCTTGAACACGTGGTCAAGCATACCGACTTGCGCGTGATTGCCATTACCGATCACGATACGATTGATGGCGCACTCGAAGCCCGGCGCATTGCTCGCGCCTACGGTATTGACGTGATTGTCGGTGAAGAAATTTCGACTGCCGATGGGCATATGCTGGCGCTGTTTATTGAGCAAATGGTGCCACCAGGTCAGCCAGCCAGCACGTCCATCGCGGCTGTGCATGCTCAGGGTGGGTTATGCATTCCCGCCCATCCCTATGGCTGGCGCGTTCCGTCGATGGGTCATGCGCGACTGCGCGAGCGTTGTGCCGGTTCTGACCGTGAGTGGCCGGTTGATGCTATCGAAGTCTTTAATGCCAGTTTATGGCTCCCCCAGAACAATCGTATGGCAGCAGAGGCAGCCAGAAACCTGAATATACCAGGGTGCGGTGGTAGTGACTCGCATCACCTGCCAACCATTGGCCTGGGATACACCCTGTTTGCCGGTCATTCGGCCAGCGATCTGCGGCAGGCTATCCAGACTGGTCAGATCCAGGCAGGCGGTACTGCCTGGGGATGGATACATAATATCGAGTTCATTGCTCTCTGGGTGCATGGTATGACCCAGCGGGCGCTCAAGCCATCCACTTCATAAACGCTGGCCCGCTCTCAAAAACATGGAGGGCAGCGGGTTGAGTCGTCGGTTCAGCCAGAACAAGGCCAGACTGATCGCTCGTCGGCGTAAGGGAGAGACAACCAGGATCGAAGCGAGAAGGCACCGATCGCTCCACACCGGTTGTGTGGTAAGCCTGCTGAATAATCTCCTGGTGCAGGCGTACCCTTCGCGGCGACGAGCGCCACCTCCGCAGTTGTGGTAAGCCTGCTGAATAACCTCGTGGTGTAAGCGTACCTCCGCCGCTGGCACCATCCCAAACGTTCATATTCGCGCTCGTGCTACCGCACCTTCTCACCGAAAAGACTCGGATGATAGGATCTCGCCACCCCGTTTGTACGTGTCGGTTTTTTGCAGTCGGGTTCGCCCCCCATGGTTGCCCCTTGGTGTCCTGATACGCCAGTGGCTGCGGCAGGGCAACTACGGGGTCTACCTTGCACATTACAACCTGGTTGGAACAAAAAACCGACATGTAATACCAATTTGACTTACACATTCCGCATACGCCGAAATCTTCACATGGGTGGGGGCCTGCGGCCCCCGCCCCCCGCCCCCCCGCCACGACGCAATCTCGTTAGAGGACGCATGGTAAGAATATGCGGAATGTTCACGTCGAAACGGTATAAGCGCCACTGTCCCAGGAGATGTGCGTGTTTCGGGAGTATAATGCATAGATGCGTGCCTTACTTCAGGAACCATCAGCTTATTATTCCGAGGACACTATGCACCAGTCTTCAATTGATTACAGTCGCAAATGGTATGTTATGGCGGCTGTAGCTATGGGTATTTTTCAAGCCACTATTGATGGCAGTATCGTGAATATTGCGCTGCCTACCATCGCCCGTGAAATTAATATCGATTTTGCTATGGTACAATGGGTCGTACTGTCGTACCTGCTCACCGTAACGACATTGATGTTGAGTGTGGGTCGCCTGGCCGATATGGTTGGTAAAAAAGCGCTCTATATCACTGGCTTTATTACCTTTACCAGTGGATCAGCGCTGTGCAGTTTAACACCAGATATTACCTGGTTGATTGGCTTCCGGGTACTCCAGGGGCTTGGTGCAGCCTTGCTGATGGCACTAGGAGCCGCAATCATCACTGAAGCATTTCCACCGACCGAACGCGGTCAGGCACTAGGCATCAGTGGCCTGATGGTCTCGATCGGAATTGTGATCGGCCCGACTCTGGGTGGACTGCTGATCGATCTCCTCTCCTGGCGCTGGATTTTCTTTGTCAATGTACCGGTCGGCATACTGGGCACACTTATGGTGATCCAGTATGTGCCAGACATGCGGCCAGTTGGTAAACAGCGCTTTGATTTTGTGGGTGCCAGTGCGCTGGGAGTATGCTTGCTATCATTCTTGCTGGCACTGACGCTGGGCCAGCGTCGTGGGTTTGAACAACTCCAACCAGCATTGCTTTTTGGGAATGCCATCTTCGCACTCGTTCTGTTCATCATGATCGAACGCAGCAGCCCGCATCCGATCATCGCACTTGAGCTATTTCAAGCGAATCTATTCACGATCAATTTGATCAGTGGATTTATTAGCTTCATCCTGATCGCTGGCAGCCTGTTTCTTATGCCCTTCTATCTCGAGTATGTATCGGGCTATACTACACGCCAGATCGGATTACTGCTGGCAACTGTACCGATTGCACTTGGCATATCTGCACCTATTTCGGGCTGGATTTCAGATCGCTCTGGCCCACGCTCGATGACAGTGCTGGGATTACTTGTACTGCTGATTGGCTACTATACATGTACCACGCTCAATGCACAAACGACAACTGGCGGATATATTCTGCGCTTTCTGCTGATTGGTCTCGGAACCGGTATTTTTCAATCACCCAACAACAGCGCAATTATGGGTACAGCCCTACCGACTCAACTGGGGGTCGTCTCCGGCTTGCTGGCAACCATGCGTACTATGGGGCAGATGACCGGGATAGCGGTGCTGGGAGCTGTGTGGGCTAGTCGCATCATGGTATACACAGGTGACTCAACCGCCAGTGTCATCGCAACCGTCCCGATCAGCGCTCAGGTCGTTGCCGTTCAGGATACCTTCATGGTTGGCAGCACCAGCATCGCTCTGGCGCTCATGCTGAGCGGGTGGGGTCTGGTGCAGGAACGATGGGCCGGATTACGCCGTGTTCAGACCGAATTGCGTTCCGATACATGATCTGACTTGAACATTCTGTATGTTCTTGCCATTCGTCCTCTCACGAGACTGCGTCGCGGCGGGGGTGCGGGGCCTGCGGCCCCCGCCCATGTGTGGATGT
>CALANA010000099.1 GCA_937925925.1 uncultured Chloroflexales bacterium
GCAGCGTCAGCGACATCACCGTTGTCCCAGCGCGGACAATCCGCTATCCTGAAAGCGATGGCAAGCCGATGGCCGACAATACGCGCCAGTTTCGCTGGATTGTACTCATCAAGGAAAACCTCGAAACCCTGTTTGCAGACCAGGCGGACGTGTTTGTGGCGGGCGACCTGCTCTGGTATCCGGTCGAAGGCGAGCCGGAGACCTGTCGTGCCCCGGACGCGATGGTGGTGTTTGGCCGACCCAAAGGCGACCGTGGCTCGTATCGGCAATGGGAGGAAGCGGGCATCGGGCCGCAGGTGGTGTTTGAGATCGTGTCGCCGAAGAACAGCTTCCAGGAGATGCTGGACAAACTGGAATTCTATGACACCCACGGGGTGGAAGAATACTATGTCTACGATCCCGACCCGGCCCGGAACCACCTGACGGGCTTTCAGCGGCAGGGGGAGAGGCTGCATCCGATACCGGAGATGCATGGCTGGGTCAGTCCACGCTTAGGCATCCGCTTCGACCTGTCCGGCGCGGAGTTACAGCTCGTTCGACCGGATGGCACCCCATTTCGCAGCCATCGCGAACTGGAGCAGGCCCGCGAGCAAGAACGACTGGCCCGCGAGCAGGCGGAAGCAGCGCGGGAGCAAGAACGCGCGGCCCGCGAGCAAGAACGACTGGCGCGAGAGCAGGCCGAAGCAGCGCGGGCGCAAGCCGAAGCAGCGCAGGCGCAAGAACGACTGGCCCGCGAGCAGGCTGAACAGCGGGCAGCGGCACTGGCGGCGCGCCTGCGGGCGCTGGGAATTGAGCCGGATGCGACCGAACCGGATAGGGCCGGATAGGGTAAAGGAGTATGCCTGGACAGCACCGTCACGCTTGTCCAGGCTGACCGCAAGCGCAAAGGGGTAGAACGTTCCACCTTCCAACGTTATAGAAGGGATACTGATTATGTCTCCACGCCCGGCAACCGTTTTTTTACGCCTGGCACTCCGGCGTGCGGCTCACGGTACAGGCTCGTCACGTGATTTTTATGGACAAAGGACAGCAATGCAAACGCTCCCAGATCTCCGTACAATTCTGGCTGGCATACGCTGGGTACTGGTGGGTGGTATGGCGTTGCGGGCGTATATGCCTGAACGTATGACCCTTGATATTGATATCCTGGTACATGAACGTGATAGCACGGCTGTGCAGCAGGCATTGCTTACGGCGGGCTATATGGTCATCGCTCAGTTGAGCATTGGTGGGTTTACCATGAGTCCCCCCGTGGCCTCCCAGATGCCGATTGATGTGCTGACACGCGCCGATCCCTGGCTTGATCGCGTGCTTGATGCCCCCACCTATGACCAGGCGGGCTATCCTGTCTTAGCGCGACCCTACCTGTTGTTGCTGAAACTGCAGGCTGGTCGCTCTCAGGATCTGGCGGATATCCAACGATTGCTAGGAATGACGCCGCATCACCAGCGCCCACCCATCCGGGATCTGGTGGCACAGTATAGCCCGGAGTTCCTTGAGGACTATGATGCCTTAGTCACCCTGGCTGATCTTGAATTTGGCCCGCCGATTGATCCTGCGAACGAAGCGTCTATGAGCGATGAATAATAAGGAATCAGGCTGGCTCTAGCAACTAAGGAGGTATGGGATGGAACCGCCCTTCGCCGAATATCCCCCGCCTGCTCGACGAGATCGTCGAGCCTAGCAACTAAGGAGGTATGGGATGGAACCACCCTTCCCTGGCATGGATCCCTATCTTGAATTACCGCGCCTGTGGCCGGATGTGCATCACCGGATGATTACCGTAATGTGCGATCAGCTTCAGACGCAACTGGTACCGCACTACATCGCGCAGATCACGCCCTACATCGCCATGGAGCAGATTGAGATTGCGTTGCCCCGCCGGGCGCTGGTGCCTGATGTGGGGGTGTACGAGCGGGACACGCCCGGTGCAGTCGGTGTCGCGGCGGCCATTGATGCCCCACCCCTGACCGGCACGGCGGTGGTCGAAGTCCCGACCCGTTATGCCCGCATCGAGATCCGTGCCATCAACGACGAGACATTGATTACGGCCATCGAGCTGCTTTCGCCGGTCAACAAACGTCCCGGCGTGGATGGAGCCGATGCGTATGCGAAGAAACGTCAGGAAGTGTTGATGAGCGGCGTCCATCTGCTCGAAATTGACCTGCTGCGCGGAGGACGCCGTCCGCCGCTGGCCCGTCCCGATCCCTTGCCCGCCGCGCCATACTTCGTGTTCCTCTGCCGGGCCGAGCGCTGGCCGGAGGTGGCGATCTGGCCCTGTGCGCTGGCTCGCCCGTTGCCGACCGTCCCGGTGCCGTTACGCCGCCCCGACCCGGATGTCGCGCTACCCCTCACTCAGGTGTTGCACCAGGTCTACCACAACGCGCGCTATGACCTGCAGGTAGACTATCGCGCCGCCCCGCCCCCGCCTGACCTGGCCCCGGAGGAGGCGGCATGGCTCGATGCACACCTGCGCCAGTGCGGATTGCGTGCGTGAGGTGTGGGGCCGTTGGCTCCTGGCTGCGTTGAAGGCACCGTGATAGTACTTTTTGTACCTGTTTACCTTGCTCCTGGAAGCGCGGGCAAGCTGCGCGACGGTGGGCAGGACGCCCGCACGCCCAGGTCTCCGGCAGGTGGGACGCTCGCGCTCCCAGACGTGCGCATTCCCCGAGTCTGAACCGTTAGTACTTTTTTCCCTATTGCGTTTTGTAAGCAGCGGTAGTATAATCTACAATCACCAGAAGCGATCCCATTCCTTGATGAAAAAGAGCGTCGTAGCAACGGTATTTTACCGTTTTATAACCATGTCGGAAATCTGATATATTAAGCTCCTGTTAATCACACAATGGAGTATCGGTTAAAGTTGGCTGGATTTACGTCTGAAATTAATCCTGAATAAATTAAAAATCAGGCTAAGTCCTTGGGTTCGATTTCTTCATAACTTGGGTAGGAATGGTAATGAAGGTATATGGTAACGACACCCTCATCTTGTAAGAATGGGTAAGCCTCTGGAGGTCATCATCTGCGGTAGATCTTGTACGTGTTCACTCTGCTCTTGCGAGCAAGGGTTTCTTGTCTGTACATCCGTACATGCTCGATGGAAGGTGGGACGCTCACGCTCCCAGACATGCCTGTTCCCCCAGAGTGAACCATTTCGTCAACTCACTCGCATACCGCGCAAAGGTACACTGTCCGCTTTATCCTGATCCAGCACAGGCTAATCCCAACATTTCGTTGTAGTCCGCAGTGCGCAAATACAACTGTCGCCAGAGAAAGGAGAAACGACACAAAGAGTCTCGCAGAGCTATGTTCGACCTGCATGACAGGAGTGAGGCATAACAAGCAGGCATAGAGAGCGCCTGTTGCGCTGATTGCGCTCCGCATCATCGGCTCATTTGGGGGATGTTACGAGTGTAGGAGGTATGTCATGTATAGAGCAGCACCAGGAATTCATGTACGTAATCACTGGCTCATTTTAGGGATGTTACTGGCGGGGTTAACACTGGTATTGTTGTGGTGGCCGCAGGCATTAATGGCCGACTTGAGAACCCCTACTTCCATTCCACGTACGGGAAAGGTTCCGGAGGTTGACGGTCAGTGCGACCAGGACGAGTATGCTGACGCGGTTGTTTTTGAATTTCCTGACGCTTTTGAAGTCATCGGTAAGGTGTTTCTGAAGCACGACGCCAATAATCTCTACGTCTGTATGGTTGGTGCCTCATCGATCAACTCGACGGTTGGTCCCTTTGCCTCGGTGTACCTTGACACGAACAATGGTCGAGAATCGTTTGCGCAAAACGAAGATCTTGGCCTGCGCGTCGCAATCAACCAGGACGGGAATGGCGCTATCAGCGCCGTGCGCGGTACAGGGAGCGGCAATTATAGTGATGACCCCTCGCTTACCGGCTGGGAGGCGCGGGCAACCACCGGCAATCGTGACCAGGCCGAGTGGCAGATTCCGCTGCAGTTGATCCGTGCCAATCGATGCGATGCCTTTGGTCTCGCTGTGTACCATCATTGGATCACCACAGTTGGTGATGATTACGGTTGGCCGAGTAACACCTTTTATGATGTGCCTGAAACCTGGCAAACCGTCCGTCTGGCCGATATTCGCTGTGATACTGGTAAAATCGCCTATGTCTACCGTATTGATAGTACAACCGCCAGTCTGTTCAAGACAATGTTGGAAGGGCGTGGCTTCAGTGTCGAGTTGATTCTGCTTTCCGATGCACGCAGCGCAGACTTCAGTCCATTCGACCTGATTATTATTGCCGACGATACGGGCGATTTACAACAATGGCCTCCCGGCACGCCTGGTTCCAGTCCGGTGGCCGACCATATCCGCAACAGCGGGAAACCAATACTGGGCCTTGGCGAAGGTGGCTACGCCTTCTTTGGCAAACATGGGCTAGGTATCGGCTGGCCCAATGGCTGGCATGGGCCGCATGACCGGGTATCGCCCCAGAATACGAGTCTTGCGTACTGGCGCGAGCCGACTGATTTTAGTGCCACCCCACCCGATCCGCTGGAACTCTACACCGTGCCTGTGAATGAAGTCGGTATTTACTTGCCCTCGGCACCCACAGCGGTGGAACTGGGCCTTGAGCCGGGCGATAAGCAACACGCCCCATTGATCTACGAACGGGGCGACTGTACCCAATTGTGGGGCTTCTCCGGTGGATCATCGCTTATGACTCCGAAGGGGCAAGATCTCTTTGTGAATGCGGTGGTGTTTGGCATCAACCAGCAGTGTCCGCGCCCTGTAACGCCACCCGAAGACTGCGTGACCCTGCGCAAGACGGCCGATCCACCTGCCGGTACGCTGGTTGGTATTGGCGCGGTGATCAACTACACCATCACGTATACGGTAAAAGACGATCCGCGTTGCGCCCGGCAGCGGGCCGTGATCGAAGATAGTCTGCCAGACCGCACGCTGTTTGTGCCCAATAGTGCCGGGGCGGGCATTACCCCTGGAGCCGATCGGGTTATCCGATGGGACGTTGGCCCGCTTGCCGCTGGCGCGACGGGAGAGAGAAAGTTTGCCGTCAGCATCATCGACGCGATATGCAATGGGAAGCGTGAGGTCATGAACCAGGCGCGGCTGGTGACCGAGCAGGGGATCTTCACCAGCAACACCGTCACCCATCCGGTGGACTGCCCGCCTGTCATTCCCGATGGTACGCAACCCCCCTATGCCCAGGACGAGATCCAGATCTATCCCTATCCGCTTGTCGCCGGGCGGCCCACCGATCTCAGTGTGCGCATTCGTAATCTCCGCGACACACCCCAGACGGTCAATGTGACCTTTGAGAGTAGCCCGAACAATTTTGGTATTGGCATTCCCTTCAATACTCTGCCAGCCACCGGTAATCCACAGGTCGTTACCTTGCCACCATCGGGCGTGGTCGAGGTCAAGATTACCTGGACGCCCAGTCGCTCGGGCCATTACTGCATCCGCATCAGGATCCAGGGGACAGACAGTAACGCGCTGCCGGTGTTTACCTATCGCAACCTGGATGTGATGGAAGATCTGCGTCCTGGCGTGACCGATGAACTACCGTTTATCGTTGGCAATCCAACTGACGCTGTAGCAACGGTGAATCTGATCGTGGACAACACCTGTCCAGGATGGAGCGCCAGTGTGACACCGACACAACTGCTGAATATGACTCCGGGTGAAGTGCGGAATGCGACATTAACCGTGATACCTCCCAATGATCGTCCGCTCGGTACGGCCTGTCACATTGACGTTCAAGGTTGGATTGGAGATCAGTTGATTGGCGGCATCCGCAAACTTGATGTGCCACCAGTCCATCTGCCGCCGGCTAACCCACCGTGGATGGAGAAGGAGATCAAGTTCCGGCCGGATCCTCCCATTCTCAATCAGCAGGGCGAGGTGTGCATTGAGTTGCAGAATCCGATGCCTTTTGCCCGTACTGTTAGCGTTGACTTTGAATGGGCAGACTTTGGGGCTGGCATTATCTTTGCGCCGATCAGTTCGTTGAACAACATTACCTTACCGCCGAACAGCATTGATCTCTACTGCGTCCCGTGGACACCGGTGATAGTCGAACCCACACCAACATCAATGTCAGCACTACAGAATAACGCCAGTCTACACCGCTGTATCCGGGTGCGACTACGACAAGCTGGCTTCAGGGATCAACTCAGCCAGCGGAATGTGGATGTCCGGCGGCTTCCGGTGCTGTCGCTGAATGATCTGGCGCAACTTGAGATTCCCATCAGGGTTGGGAATCTCAACGATCACCGTGTACCACTCCAGATCGACAAGATCCTGGTTGGGTTGCCACCAGAGCTGGTCATTCCCAGGATCTGGCCTGACCCACCACCGGAATTGCTACCTGGACAGACGCTCAACCTGACACTCGGCTTTGAGCGAGCGGCGACGCAGGTCAACCTGCTGGCGGATGAACTGCCGAAGTATGGGGATACCGCCCGCATAGACGTGAATGTTCTGCTGGATGGCGAGTCGGTGGGTGGCTTCACAGTCGAGTTTGAGCAGCAGCAGGGGCCAGAGCCAACACCGACCGCAACACCGACGACAACACCGATTGGAACACCAGACGCAACGCCGACTGCAACGCCAACATCGGGGCCAGTACCAGCGCAAAATCAGCTTTATCTACCGCTCATTCGACGCTAATCTGGCGCCAGGCATTCATACGAATGTGAAACGATCACCTGACCGGGCCAGGAACCAGCGATTTGCGCTGGTTCCTGGCTTTTCAATTTCTCTGGTGGGCACCTGCGCTCCACTCGGTATGTATGGAGCTAGATTGGCGGCAGTATCGTCTGCATCCAAGACTGCGTGGTGGCGGAGGTGCAGGGGCCTGTGACCGCCCCCCACCCCCAGCAGGAGGGCCGGGGAGATGACAGCGTTTTCCTGTATCCCAACGCGATATAAGGAAACACCCTACCCGTGTGAACCGTAAACCGCTCGGTGCCTGCCATCGTTGCTGGGCCGTATGTCAGCGGTATCAGACGGCCATCTGGATGGTTCACTCGTGCCGTTGGTCAGCGCCTCAGCGATTCGAACCTGGCCGCTGGGCCGCATGTCAGCGGTATCAGACGGCCATCTGGATGGTTCACTCGTGTCGTTGGTCGGCGCCTCAGCGATTCGAACTGATGGCGCGGCGGCGCGCAGGCCCGCCTCCTATCGCTTCCCCCGCTGGGAGGGCCTTGATGCGGCTCCCCGCTGGGGGGGGTATCTTGATGCGGCTCCCCGCTGGGAGGGCCTTGATGCGGCTCCCCGCTGGGAGGGCCTTGATGCGGCTCCCCGCTGGGGGGGCCTTGATGCGGCTCCCCGCTGGGGGGGCCTTGATGCGGCTCCCCGCTGGGAGGGCCTTGATGCGGCTCCCCGCTGGGAGGGCTTGATGCGGCTCTCCACTGGGGGGGGCTTGATGCGGCTCCCCGCTGGGAGGGCCTTGATGCCGCACCACCGAGCAGTACACAAACAAACCGACCTGTGAGAAATGCCTCCTCCCTCGTATCTGTACAAAATACCACAAATAATGGATGTGAATAAATACACAACACAAAAAACGTACTGTTTCGCTTGAGGAATGGATAAAAATAACCGTGTGAAACAAAGTACAAAGAGAAGGAGAACAATGATTTTCTGGGAAAATATCAAAACAGGTTTGTGATTGATGGTTCAAGAAATAAAAAAAGAAACCATTATTGATCTTACAGTTATACGTGCAGTCAATTTCCAGTTAATATGTTATAAGATATGATAATTCTATTGACAAGGCATATACCCTATGCTACATTAACACTGAGCCAGAAACAAATCTTGCCTAACGTGTCATCACAGAGTGATCGTACTGTTCGTTGTAAGCAAGATTCCAGGACTGAGGACAGATGCCCGACCGGGAGAGTCGGGATGCCGGGGATATACATCGCTTTTAGGATAGAGCAATCCTACTGGCAGGAGCGTTACCCGGGCTTGAGACTGGAATCTGATGTACAAGCGCAGGTCTTGTTGCGCTGATGCCTATGTCACCATGAGCGCCACAAGAAGCATACCTTGCACACGATGCGCGACGCTTCGGTGCATGCGGTATGGCCGATCAACTCAACTGTTGCCCTACGACCTCTCTCTATCTATTGTCTTATATATCGTGCGATGACGTTGTTTTCGTCACACGCAATACTGGCAGGTCTGAAAACGCCTGGTCTACGGTGGCATGACCAGAGCATGTTGTGATCATGATCATGCTCTGGACACTGTCGATATCCGGCTGATGTCACCCTATGCCTGCCGTATTGTGCTGGCAATGCTCAATGCTGGGGAAGCCCCCTGTGCTGTGGGTTATTAGGTCTTTGGAACTTCAGGAGGAAAACACATGCTGCGTAATTTCGTAAATCTGTTGGCACCGATCACCCTGTCCCTGTACTTACTGAGCATGCTGCTACGATTCGGACGCTGGTTTATGGTCGTCAGATATCCACGGCTACGGCGTAAGGGCCTGTTCCAGTTCCGTGGAACTGCGCGTCGCCAGGCGGCGGGCTGGACTGAACGTCGCCCTGGTTTGTTGACCACTAATCTGGCTGCCTGGTACACTGCTGTTGCCTGGACTCCAGGAAGGAGATGTGACTAATGGAGAAGTATGCACGACAACGAGAGGTCTGGGATAGGATGGCGGATGCGTTCCAGCCCACAGAGAGCCAGACCAGCGTTGAACCCCTGGCGGATCGGAGCGGGAAGGCGGGAGTTGGTACGCAACCAACCCCGCCGAAAGCCCAAGCGACACCGATTAATCTGGTTGGACGCCGCGAGGCGTTGCAGCACATGACCCAGAACGTCCTGGCCGGGCTGACGCTCGCGTTGTGGTCTAGTCAACCCAGGGCGGTGGAAGCGGCTGCGTCTGAACTTGAGGCGCTGGAACTGCCTGAATTGCCACCGCCGCAGCCTGGCGAGGATGTGTTGATGCGCATGATGCGTGATCTGCAGCGCGCTTTGGCAAAGCCAAAGGAGCAGCGACACTGGGTGATGGTGATTGACCTGCGCAAATGTGTGGGCTGCCACGCCTGCACGATCGCCTGTGTCACCGAGAATGCGCTGCCACCAGGTGTCCTTTATCGCCCGGTCATGGAAGAAGAGGTTGGCACCTATCCCCATGTCGCCCGGCGCTTTTTACCGCGCCCCTGCTTACAATGCGGGAACCCACCCTGCGTGCCCGTCTGCCCGGTACATGCGACGTGGAAGGGCGCTGATGGAATCGTGGTTATTGATTATGATGCGTGTATTGGCTGCCGCTACTGTATTACGGCCTGTCCCTACGGCGCACGCTCGTTTGATTTCGGCGAACATCACAGCGATAACGCCCCGCATCGGGCCGAATATGACATGGTCGCCAGTCCCGAATATGGTCAATTCCGCCAACGTCAGGGTCAGCAGTCGCCGGTGGGCAACGCTCGCAAATGTCACTTCTGCAAGCACCGCATTGAAAAGGGCATGCTCCCGCAATGTGTGACCACCTGTATCGGGCGTGCGACGTTCTTTGGCGACGCCAACGACTCCGCTAACCTGGTTTCAGAGTTAATTGCGTCGCCTAACGTGATGCGACTCAAAGAGGAGTTGGGCACTGAACCGAGTGCCTATTACCTGGTCTAAAGATAAGGATAGAGGTGTCACAATGGAATACAATCTGACTTCGGATGAGGTGGCCCAACAGTCTGGAGCATGGAGGACGCATCCCAACACAATCGTTCACCAGCTTACCGTAGCGCAGCCACGCTGGATGCAAATCCTCTTTTATGGCGGTCTCACCCTGTTGTCAATCATCGGGCTGATTGCGCTTGGTGTGCGATTGCTAGAAGGGTTGCGAATTACGGCACTCACCAGCCCGATGGGGTGGGGCATGTGGGTGGCGGTCTACATCTACTTCATCGGATTATCAGCCGGTTCATTTTTATTGTCTACCTTGATCTATGTGTTTGGCATGGAACAATACGAGAAAGCAGGACGGATGGCATTGCTCTCGGCGCTGTTTGCGTTGATGGCCGGTATGCTGTTTGTCTGGATCGATCTCGGCCACCCCTGGCGCTTCTGGCATGTGTTCACCCGCTGGAATTATACCTCGGTACTGGCATGGGAAGTGATTGCGTATGGGTTTTATATTACCGTATTAGCCTCAGAACTCTGGCTACTGATGCGTTGTGACCTGGCAGACCTGGCATTGCGTACCACAGGCTGGCGGCAGATATTCTATCGCGTGGTTTCGCTGGGATTTCGTTGTCCCCAGAATCAAAATCAGTATCAGTATTGCCACACGCAGAGTATGCAGCGGGTCAAGACACTGGGCATGATTGGTGTTCCTGTCGCCATTATTGTGCATGGTGGCACCGGTTCGATTTTCGCGGTGGTGCTTGCCAAACCGTACTGGTACTCCGGGTTGTTTCCAATCATCTTCCTGGTCTCGGCACTTGCCAGTGGTGCGGCCTTGATGACCTTTCTCTATGGCTTTTTTGGGCGTAAAGATGAGGATCATTTTGCGATCACCCGTGGTCTGGCGAACCTGATGATCCTGTTTATCGGGATCGACCTGATCCTGATAACAGCGGAGTTCCTGGTGGGACTGTATGGCAATATCCCGGAGCATCGGGAAGTCTACCATGCACTCCTGTTTGGTCAGTTCCGTTATACCTTCTGGGTTGGGCAAATGCTGTTCGGTATCCTGATTCCCATCCTGCTGGTTACCCTGCCGCGCATGCGTCATAACACCTTCTGGCTGGGACTGGGGGGGTTGAGTGCGGTGATTGGCATTGTCGCGGTACGCTTCAACCTGGTGGTGCCCGCCTACATTGTTCCGATGCTGCCAGGATTAGACCACGCGATTAATGAAGCACGCTGGGCACACTCCTACTTCCCCAGTTTCTGGGAGTTGGCCAGCAGCATTGGTGGTGTTGCGCTGGTGGTACTTCCGTTCAGTATCGCGTTTCGGCTGCTCCCACTGTTCCACGAGATTGGTGAGCAGTTCAAAGAAACGGCCGACCCGATGCCAGTGACGCCGGAACAGAGTCGTGTGGTTGATCAACAGTTCCAGCAAGATCCAGGAGGTGTTCCCAATGTTTAGACGAAAATCGCGGCAGAAGAAGCAAGCGGCTGACTCCGGGATGTCATCCAGTCGGCGTCAGTTTCTGAAAATCGGTGCGCTTACGGGCGGGGCCGCGTTGCTGGGTGGTTGCTCCTATCAACAGATGAAGGATTCGTTCCAGGGATCGGGCGACTATCCGTATGCCGATCCGGAGAACATCCTCTACTCAGTCTGTTTGCAGTGTAATACCGGCTGCGGCATTAAGGTGAAGATACAAAACGGCGTGGCGGTCAAAATAGATGGCAACCCGCGTGCGCCGCAAACGCTCTGGCCGCATCTGCCCTACGAAACATCGCCGTTTATGACGGCGGCGATTGATGGTGCCCTTTGCCCGAAGGGGCAGGCAGGTCTCCAGACTGTCTACGACCCCTACCGCATTCGTACTGTCCTCAAACGGGCGGGCAAACGCGGCGAGAACAAGTGGGTGAGCATCCCCTTCGACCAGGCGATCCAGGAGATTGTTCAGGGTGGGCAACTATTCAAAGATGTCCCTGGCGAGGAAAATCGGCATGTATCCGGGTTACAAGAGATCTGGGCGTTGCGCGATCCACAGGTCGCGCAGGCGATGGCTGCCGATGTTGCTGCACTCAAAAAGACCATCACCAGCGTGCGTGGTGGCCAACAGCCCGAAAGCGCTGTACAAGAGGCCATTCGTGCCTTCCAGCAAAAGTACCGCGAGCATCTCGACACGCTGATCGACCCTGATCATCCGGATCTGGGGCCGAAAAACAATCAACTGGTCTTCAACTGGGGGCGCTTGAAAGCTGGACGGGGAGACTTTATTCAGCGCTTCGTGCGGGATGCGTTCGGCTCGGTGAATGCGCATGGCCACACGACCATCTGTCAGGGCAGCCTCTATTTCACGGGCAAGGCCATGAGCGAGCAGTGGGGCTATGACGCGAAGGCCCACACCGTCAAATGGACGGGTGGTAAGAAGTTCTACTGGCAGGCAGACACCGGAAACTCGCAGTTTATCCTCTTTGTAGGTGCATCCCCCTTTGAGGCCAATTATGGCCCTCCAGGACGCTCGGTACGCATCACGCAGAATATCGTGGAGGGCCGACAGCGGATCGCAGTGGTCGATCCACGGTTCTCTAAAACGGCTTCCAAAGCCTGGAAATGGCTGCCCATTAAGCCCGGTACGGAAGCGGCGCTGGCATTGGCGATGATCCGCTGGATCATCGAGAACAACCGCTATGACGTGCGCTACCTCGCCAACGCCAACAAAGCCGCCGCCCAGTCCACCGACGAGCCGACCTGGTGTAATGCCACCTGGCTGGTGGTAATCGACGCGGACGGTCAGCCGGGTAAGTTTCTGCGGGCACACGAGCTTGATCTGGCGCCCGTTCAGCAACGGAAGGCCGAGGATGGCAGCACCTATGACTACGAACTGTTCGTGGTGTTGCGTAACGGCAAGCCTGTTGCCGTCGATCCGAATGACGACACCCGATCGATTAAGGGCGATCTGTTGGTGGATACCACGCTACGCACCGCCGACGGGCAGTCAGTTCAGGTCAAGTCGTCATTGCAACTGCTCTACGAATCGGCCCAGGAACACACCGTCGAAGAGTGGGCGCAGATCTGCGGGCTGGAAGCGGCGGACATTGTCGCGGTCGCTCACGAGTTCACGGCCCACGGCAAACGTGCGGTTGCCGAGATTCACCGGGGTGTCAGTCAGCATACAAATGGCTTCTATAACTGCTTCACGTTCAACGCGCTCAATCTACTGATCGGAAACTACGACTGGCAAGGTGGCTTCATTTCGGCCAGCGTATGGAACATTACCGGCGATCACGAGAATCAACCCTTTATGTTCAAATCCCTGCATCCGGGGAAGCTCAACGCCTTTGGTGTCACCAGCATCCGCCACGACATGCAGTATGAGGAGACCACGCTGTTTACGGGGTATCCGGCCAGACGCCCGTGGTATCCGCTCTCCAGTGACATCTATCAGGAAGTTATTCCCAGTATTGGTGATCAGTATCCTTACCCGGTGAAGTGCCTGATCCTTTACATGGGATCGCCGGTGTATGCCCTGCCCGGTGGCAACAAACTGATACCGATCTTGATGGACACCGAGAAGCTGCCATTGTTCATCGTCAGTGATATTCTTGTCGGCGAGACCTCGATGTATGCCGACTACATCTTTCCTGACCTGACCTATCTGGAGCGCTGGGAGTTCCACGGCAGCCACCCTTCCTTTTCAAGCAAAATCCAGCCCATCCGCCAGCCAACGATTCCACCCATTCCCGAAACGGTTTCGGTAGCCGGTATGGAGATGCCCATCTCCCTCGAGACGATGCTGCTGGCGCTGGGCGTAGAACTCGGTCTGCCCGGGTTTGGCAAAGATGGGTTCGCTTCTGGTGAGGATTTCACTCATTTTGACCAGTATTACCTGAAGATGGTGGCGAATGTGGCGGCAGGAGACCAACCCGGCCTGGAAGTACCCGATGCCAGTGATGAGGAGGTGGCGCTGTTCCTCCAGGCACGTCGTCATTTGCCGCGCAGTATCTTTGATGTCGAGCGCTGGAAACAGGCCTGTGGCGAGGCATGGTGGCGCAAGGCCATTTATGTACTCAACCGGGGTGGACGCTTTGAAAACTTCGATCAAGCCTATGTGAACGATCAGGTCAGAAACAAGTATGGGAAGCTGATCAATCTCTATAGCGAGAAGGTTGCCACTTCCAGGAATGGCATGACCCCGACGCTGTTCAGCGGCATCCCACGCTTCTTCCCACCCTACACCGATTGCCTGGGCAACCCGATCAACGATGAGGGCCACGATCTGCGGCTGATTACCTTCCGTGATATTACAACCACCAAGTCACGCACCATCAGTAACTACTGGCTGTTAAGTGTGCTGCCTGAAAACGCGCTGTTGCTCAATCGGCTCGACGCGGAGCGCTTGAGCTTGCACGACGGCGATAGCATTCGGGTACGTTCCGTTTCCAACCCGGATGGCGAGTGGGATCTGGGCCATGGAAATCGACGCCAGCTCATCTTGCCGGTCAAAGTGATAGAGGGCATTCGACCGGGCACAGCCGGCTTTGCCGTCGGGTTCGGCCACTGGGCGTATGGGGCAAGCGACAGCATCATCGACGGCGAGCTTATTAAGGCCGATCCACAGCGTGCCAGTGGGTCGCATCTTAATGCTGCTATGCGTACCGATCCTGTCCTCAAAAACACCGCGCTGACCGATCCGGTTGGTGCCAGCGTGGTCTTCTTTGAGACGCTGGTCAAGCTGGAGCGGGTTTAAGGTGATCGCTGATCACCGACCGCATGCAACCGTGAGCGGTCGGTGGTTGGCGGTCGGTAGTCAGCCGTCGTCAGGGCATCCACCCCATAGCAACCAGCACCACCGTGAGCAACGCAACCACGATCTCTTGCACACCAATGATCGGGGTCGGGGTGTGGAGATTATGTAAGCCAATCCATGCCCGGATGGCGAGGAGGCCAGGGGCAGCAGCGACGAGCCAGGAGATCAGGCCGAGCCAGGCTCCCCCGATAACAAGCACACATGCGCTGATGTGAACAAGATAGACTGGTAAACGTCGCGCAGCCTGTCCACGTGCCAGACGCAGCCGGGTGCGCACATACACAATACTGGTGAGCGCCCAGAGCGAGAGAATTCCCCATAACCCCAGCGCCGAACCCAATGGCTGTCCGCCTGTCAGCAGAAGCGCTGCGGCTATTGCTTGTAGCGCGGTTGCACCGACTAGTTCTGCGATCAGGGTGCGACTCTGTCGTCGCAGATCCGCCAACAGTTGCACGAGCAACAGGGGCGTTGCCAACAGCAGTGGTAGCCAGAAGGCATGGTCTGTGACCCACAGAGCGATACTGGCAGCCAGCAAGGATAGTATGGCATAGAGGCAGGCAAACCGTTCAGCCCAGACCGTGCGTGGATAGCGTTTGCTGCGTCGCCAGTCGCCCAACGCCAGTTTGAGCGGTTGACGGGTGAGAAAGGCCCCCAGGGCTGCCAGACTTAGCCACCCCCCTGCAACAGTAGGGCTAATCCACAGGCCCGTCAGGATAGGAGCGATGAGGAAAGCCCATCCACCATGTTCGGTTGGTAACGCAATCAGGCGCAGGCGCACCGTCTGGGTTGGGAATGCTGCTGGCATCGCGTTAGCTCTCAACGACGCAGTAAAGCATAATCACACCGCACTATGCCGCATAAAATGTGTCATCAGGCAAGTCGCCACCGATCACATCAGGCGACAACTCCTTCAGACGGCTGAAGAAGAACTCTAGATCATCACGTGCAGCGGTGGCGGGTACCATCTCAAGCTGCATGCGTGGCAGCGACTGGGCGATAATTGGCTCCTGCAAGCCGAGTAATGGTGCGCCAAGTTGTGCCGCCTGCTCAGGATGCTGGCGTGACCAATCCACGGCCTCGTACAGACCATCCTGGATCGCAGCCACAACGTCGGGATAGTTATCAACCAGAGCGGCTACAGCCAGCGTACCTGCCTGTGGGATACGTGGGCCGCGCCCGGTAATGGCATCCCATTCTTCCTGAAGATTGAGCGCGCGATGGATGGTCATACCTTCTTGCTGCCCACGAATCTGCGCCGCAGTCGCACCCGGTTCACTCAGTACAGCTACCTGTGTCTGCCCGGCCAACAAGAGTTGCAGGGCCTCGATCGGTGCCGAGACATACTGGGGCGTCAAATCGCGATCAACATCCAGCCCGTGCGCACGCGCAAGGTAACGGAAGATCAGGTCGGGCATATCACCGCGGAAGGGGATGACAATCTGCGCTCCCTGCAAGTCATTCCAGGTGGTAATATTCGCGTCAACCGCACAGACATACAGCATGCCCCACACGGTCACATTCAGCAGGCGCACCGGCACCCCACGGCGATAGAGATTTGCCGCCACATTTGTGGGCGTTGCCGTCACGTGCAGCGCGTTTGATGTTACTTCGGCCCGCAGTTGATCTGGATTTGCCCAGGTATCAAACTGAACCTCCGGCACCAGAGCAGTCAGACGCTCCTGCCGCGATACATGGGCCAGCAAAATCGACGGTGGGGCTGGCGGCCCTTTGATAACCAGTTGCTCCAGTGGCATTGCCTGGGTTTCAGACGTCTGCCGGGTACAGCCCGTCAATCCTACCGTCGCCAGAGTACCAGCAGTAGCTGCAAGCTGTAAAAATTGCCGCCGTGTGAATTGGTAACGCATTTTGTATTGCTCCTGTCGAAATCTCAGTATGTTCAAACCCGACCGACCGAGAACAGATGGTCAGCGACATTGAACATGTCACATCAACGACTGAAGTCGTTACTACGGATGCCTATCAACGACTGAAGTCGTTACTTCGCCCTATCAACATACCAATGTGACTTCGCCCTTCCGCATCCGTTGATCCGTCTTCCGCTTTCTCATATTCCAACGAGACGTCCCCTGGAACGAGCTGTCGCGGGGCGTAGAGGCGTTGCATGCAACGCCTCTACGCCGAAATCTCGGATACATGGGCGGAGACCGCAGGCCCCCGCACCCCCGCCGCGACGCAGTCTGGTTGGCGGACGAATGGCAAGAACATGTGGAAGGTTCATGTCGAAACGGTATTACACCATATGATATGATCGTCAACCATTCGTTACCGCTTCGGGCTATGCGCAACACCATGATCATTGTGTACCCCAAAACTGGAGATAACGGCTGGTGTCTGGAGCAGTGCCGCAACTGCAGCATAAATGTATTGTTCATCGCGCGCATGCGGCGGGCAATCCTGTTGCCAGCGATAGACAATCCGCCCTGGCGCGGATGACAACACGAGCAACTCATCACCAAGCCGTACTGCCTCGGCCAGATCGTGCGAAACAAACAGAACGGCCAGGCCATATTCAGCCAGCAAGCGTAGCAGCAGGTCTTGTAACTCGCGGCGGCGTCCAACATCTAAGGCACTGAACGGTTCATCCATCAGGAGCAGGTCGGCATTGATCGCCAGCGCACGTCCCAGGGCTACACGCTGCCGCATGCCCCCACTAAGTTGATGCGGATAATGCGCATGTGCTGCTCCCAGGCCAAGGCGTTCAGCGAGGTTCCAGGCAATCTGCTGCCGTACTGTGCGGCTAACCCGGCGTGCTTTGAGGCCCAGAGCAATGTTGTCGATTGTGGTGCGCCAGGGTAACAGTCGCGGCTCTTGAAATATGTACGCTGTCTGGCGAAACTGGTTCTCAACGGTACCTTGCGCCGGTGTTATCAGTTGGGCTGCAATGTGCAACAGCGTGGTTTTCCCAGACCCCGATGGGCCAGTCAGTGCGACGACCTGCCCCGGCTTTACCTGGAAGCTGATCTGATCGACAACAACCGTTGCTCCATACCAATGACAAATATTGCTGAAGGTCAGCATTGAAGGTCTACCTTACGAGTTCAGAACGCACGACGTGGTTCATTCGGTTAACCGGCATATCCATGAGCGGTGCTGGTTGACGCCAGGGTTCCAGCCAGCGCTTGAGCGGATGGAGAACCACATACTCGAACGTAAACATAAGCAGTACCGCAACCGCGATCCAGGCCATCGCCGCCGCCGTGTCGAGATTGATACGCGCCACGGCTAGCCTGGCACCAATGCCGTTGTTTGCCGCCAACAACTCAGCCATCAACGCCACTTTCCATGCGATCCCTAGTCCTGCGATGATCACCGGGAACAGATAGGACAGCAGGTGCGGCAAGTAGATGTCGCTGATCAACATACGGCGCGGTATCCGAAAAACATAGGCCATTTCCAGCAGCGTATGGTCAACGGTGCGGGTACCTTCCAGCGCTCCGACGAACACGATAGGCAGCGTTGCGACTGCCACCGTAAACACCGGGGTACCGCCACCCATGCCGAACCAGAGTAGCGCCAGGACGATCCAGGCAATCGGTGGAATACCCTGGAATATTGTCACCACCGGCCATACCAGCCGGCGTACCCAGAGATTGATCCCGGCTGCAATGCCCAGCATGCTGCCAGGCAGAGCGGCCAGACCAAAGCCGCCTAATGCATGTGCGGTGGTGATCAGCGCTGTGGGTATGACCTGACCCTCGATGGTTAACGTCACCAGTACGCTGACCGTTGCCCACGGTGATGGTAACACCACGGGATTATAGACCAGTGATGCCAGGTGCCATAGCACAAGTAAGAGCGCGATGCCAGCGAGACCAGCACAGCGGGCATACCATGCTGTGTTGCGCTCCCCGTTGTTTGCTTTACCCTTCATCGTGCAATGCGGTTGATTTGAGCAGCAGCAAGAGCATAATGACCGGGGTGCGAGCGCTAATACTGTGCGGCAGGTGTGGCGGCATATGGATCCAGGTGTTGGCCTGTGCCGCAACGTCCTGCGTGCCAAGCGTCACATGCGCCTCACCCTGCACGAAATGGAGGATCGCAGCCATACTCGCCGTATGCTCTGACAACTCTTGCCCGGCTGCAAAGCCGAAGAGTACCACCTTTATCTGCGCATCCTGGTAGATCGTCCGACTGATCGTTCCATTGTCCGGTATCTCCACCTGGGTTGCCAGATCGACAAATGTCGTTGCGTCCATAGCCAGCGCCCTTTCTATTGTTCAGATTTCAGTGCCACCAGTGCAATCGCACTGAGATGGGCTTGATGTTTGCGGAACACCTGGCGCATGGCCTGCACGCGCCGACGTGCTGCGGGGTTGCACACGATGTTCCAGGCAATTCGCAGTGCCCGTCCCAGCCCTTCATCCTGGATCATACGCCGCGGTTCCAGCAAATGCATCGGTGCCGTGGCTACCGATTGCACCTGGAACCCTTCGGCTTCCAGAACCGCTCGCCATTCCGGCACCGTCAATGGTCGGGCACCAACATGAATGGCCTGCGACAGATCGTGCAAAATCGTCTCCTTCACCGTTGTGTCCAGCGTGTCTGGTACGAGGCACAACTCGTGGATGCCATAGCGCCCGCCTGGCTGCAACACGCGCCATGCCTCGCGGATAATCGCCGCTTTCTGGCCGGGCGTGTGCATGGTGAGCATCGCCTCACCATAGATCACCGTCGCTGAGGCAGCGGGCAACCCGGTCTCTTCGGCCCGCCCGACGATGCAGCGTTGCTGGGGAGTACTCAAAGAGCGCCGCACAGTAACGGCAGCGGCCTCATCACGCTCGACCCCGATATAGGATGCAGGACGATAACGCAACGCCAGTTGTGCCGTCACTCCCAGACCGGGGGCAAACTCAACCAGCGCATCTTCAGGCCGGATAGCGAGCGCCTCCAGCATCTGCCGTGTCAACTCAAGACCACCAGGACGCAAGACCCGTTTGCCCATCCGTGCCAGCAGCCAGTGGCCAGGCATACGTTCCAGACTCAGTCCCTCGCCGGGAAGCGCTACCTCTGTTTCGTTCGGTACACTCATTGACCGTTCCTCTCGTTCCGTTATTGATATGGCAGTTAGCATACCCCAGATCAACGGCGCTGTCTTTGCAAAAGTGCAACCATGTACCACTTTTTTCAGGTTTGCCTGTAAATCAGGCTGATATGTTCTGTAGTATTCTGGTGATCCCGAACATTTACCGGAGTGGAGCAGGAATTTCTGGTGGCATATCCTCGGCAATAACCATCAGACGATGCGGCTCACGGATCAGCAACCGTTCACGCCGTGATTCGAGCAAGCCCTGTTTCTCCCACTTACTGACGATGCGACTGACGCTATACAGGTTGGTACCGGTCATTTCAGCGACATCCTGGCGCGAAAGCGGCATGTTAATCAGGATCCCACCCTCAACGTTGCGCCCGACCTGTTGCCCTAGTCGTACCAGTGCCCGCGCCACACGCCGTTCGACGCGCTCGGTCGCCAGTTCCCGGTATTGTGTTTGCAGTTCGACCAGGTGTCCTGCAACCAGACGCAATGCCCGCAATGCCAGCACCGGATAGCGCTCAATCAATTGCCGTAGCGTGGCGTGATCCCATACCAGGGCCACACAGTCATGCACCGCCTGGGCTGCCAGGGGATAGGTTGCCTGTTCGAGTGCGGCAATGATGCCGATGCCGTCCTGCGGCCCCACAAAGCGCAAGATGACTTGCTCGCCCGTGGCGGTCACCTGCATCAGCCGCACGCTCCCCTCCAGCAGCAGATAAAAGTGGGTGGCCGGATCGTCCTGGTGAAAGAAAAAGGCATGGCGTTCAATCAGGCACGTCTGCGCTGCCTGCTCGATCATCGTGAGCGCCGACGCATCGAGATCATAAAAAAAGGGTATCTGTTGAAGATGGTGTACCATAACCAGACTGATAACATGCGCTAGACCAGCGATATAGCAGGGTATGCTGCGTATCACCGGTGCTGATGTTTTGATGACATCCTATTGCATACGTTTATACAGCAATCCTCTCTCTGTTGTGAAGTCCCGAAGTTCCGGCTTTCGCCGGGATCTTGCTCCGTCCAGGCGAAAGCCGGAACTCCCATTTACAATTGCAATAGGCTTACTATCATATTATACTATACATATTATTATTATTTGTCAATACTAAAATACTGGACACCTGTTCCCATCTAGGGGGGAGAGCTTCTATCGTCAGCGTTCATGGTGCGCCGTAGCGCGCGGGCGTCGCGCCGCGTTGCCGCCTCATCGAGGGCAAGATGTCCTCACTCCCAGGGAATACAGGCATCCCGCCCGCCACGCCTGGGCGCGCGGGCGTCCCGCTCGCCATCACGATGGTGCGCCTGGACGTGCGGGCGTCCCGCCCGCTGGAGACCTGGGCACGCGGGCGTCCCGCTCGCCATCACGATGGTGCGCCTGGGCGCGCGGGCGTCCCGCCCGCCACGGCTGGGCGCGCGGGCGTCCCGCCCGCCATCACCCACGTGCGGGCACGCTGCCTACGCGCCCAGGCGGGCATGTTCCCTTGAGTGTGAACAGGTACTGCGCAAGATATGCCACGCTGCCGCAGGGGAAAAGGCTACACCGCCACCACGTCACTCGTATACCTGACACGGCAGAACGCCGAGGAAAGCGCATTGCTGTGTTCCTCGGCGTTCGTCGACGGTAAACAATCCTATGACCGTCTTTCTTCTACCTGCGCGTTACTCGCTTTTGTCAGGCAGACCAAACGCCTGCCCCCACAACGTCTGTACGCTGGTCTGTAGCCATGTCCAGACATCGGTGACAAACGCACCGACATTGTCGGTATCAGGTGCGGTGACCAGTGTATAGGTAGCCAGCAGCACGGTGGCAATGCCGGTGATAATGCTCAGGCCAAACAACACACTGTCCGTAGGATAACCGAGGAGAAACGCAGCAGCGATGGCCCAGATACCGGCCAGCGCCAGCAGACCACTCAGCAATTGTCCCAGTCCAGCACGAACATACCGATAACTGATGATGCTCAACACACTAAACAGGGCGATCGCCACACCGGCAATAACCGCACTCTGACCGATAGCGCCGCTCATATCGTCAACAGGCGTCATCATTGCCACGGTCAGCAGCAGCAGGCCGAGTACCGTTCCGAACAGACCCAGTTGTACATCCAGGCTCCGCAGCACTTCACTGCCCATCAACGTCGCCAGCAGCGGCTCTTCATCGTCCGCTGGAGGTAGGGTGAGCAAGGCATACGTTGCCACCAGCACCGTCACGACTCCGGTAATGATCGTGATCACAAACAGCGGGCTATCCTGTGGAGTTGACAACACGAACGACTTGATCACTGCCCACAGCCCCAGCCCAATGGTTGCCCATCCGAGCAGTTGCAGCACCTGTTTGCGCAGATAATCAACCCCAAACGCGCCAACCGCGCTCAATACCAGCAAGACCGATCCGAGCAAGATAGTGTTGCGCCCTAGCACGGCCTGCTCTTCACTGGTAAACAACAGCACGGAGATAATCAATCCCAGGCCAGCCACAATACCGAGTATCCCCGGCCATCCCTTCCAGGTGGCCGTAAAGATCTGCGCCGACGTTTTGCTCGTATCGGCCACCGGGGTCTGATTGGTCAACCCGTAGCCGGCCAGCGCTGCGGTGACAATACCGGTAATCACCACCACCCGTAGCAGCGCACTCTCGAGCGGATAGCCAAACAGAAACGGCGAGATCAGCGCCCACAACCCGGCCAGTGCCATCAAGCCGCCAAAGACCTGCACCGCTGTGGTACGGAGATGGCCCATACCAAAACCGCTTACCGCCCCACAGATCGCGACGATCAGTCCTGTAAGAATGAGATGACCTATTGGCGCATCAACGTTATACAGAACTGGCGCAACCATCAACAGCAGTCCCAACACAATTCCGACCATCCCGTACCATGCTCCTGGCGATTGAGCCGACGACGGGTTCGACACTCGCGTATACATCGTGGTTCCTCCTTCTTGAATAAGCGTATACCCGTATTGTCGCTGCTGGACTCCGAGTCCGGCCCCAACAAAATTGTATACCTCTACAATACCATAACTTTGTGTTTATAGTAAAGTACTTTTTCCACATATGACAGAAAAAGACTGTCATCGATACATTGATTGCCAATCGGCATAGCGGTGTCGCGTACGACTCACATGCTATTCTCCCACATGTTACAATACTGGCAGAACGCGAAGATAAGGTTCGCTATCAGCATAAGGAAAAAAACTATGGAGACGACACTCTCACAAATTGCACCGCAAGCCATCCATCTGAACAACTCGTCCGCTCCCATGTTCTCGGTCGTCGCTCCCGTGTTCAATGAAGAGCAACTGTTGCCTGAATTTTATCGCCGCACCGTGGCCGCGTTGGAACCACTGAACGAGCCGTTCGAGATCGTCCTGGTCAACGACGGTTCGCGGGATCGTTCACCGGAAATTATGCGCGAGCTGCATGCCCAGGATGCCCGTGTCAAGGTTATCAATTTCTCGCGCAATTTTGGACACCAGTTGGCAATCACTGCCGGGGCCGACTATGCTCAGGGTCAGGCGGTGGTGGTGATCGACTCGGATTTGCAAGATCCACCGGAGGTTATTCCCGATCTGATCCGCCGCTGGCAAGAGGGATACCAGGTCGTCTATGGCGTACGCACTGAACGCGCCGGAGAGACCTGGTTTAAGAAGGCTACGGCGTCGTTCTTCTATCGCCTGATTGCCAGCATCACCAGCGTGGACATTCCGGTAGATACGGGCGACTTTCGGCTGATGGATCGGTGTGTGGTCAATGCGCTCAAGGAGGTGCGCGAATATAACCGCTTTATGCGTGGGCTATCGGTCTGGGTGGGCTTCAAGCAGACCGGAGTGCCCTATAAACGCGACGCACGCAAGGTGGGTGAAACCAAATATCCCTTGCGGAAAATGTTGCGGTTTGCCTTTGATGGCATCACCAGTTTCTCATACCTGCCGCTGCAACTCGCCACGTATACTGGCTTTCTAGTCACAGCCTTGAGTCTGCTGGGCATTATTGCCACGATTATTTTGCGGCTTATTCCCGGCGTGTATGCCTTTGAAGGTCAGGCGACAACGCTGGTCATGGTGCTGTTTCTAGGTGGGGTGCAACTGATCTTCCTGGGGATCATTGGCGAATACCTGGGACGCATCTACGACGAGGTGAAGCACCGCCCGCTCTACATTGTAGCCGAGGCGCTGGGCTTTGAGGAGGCCTCCGGCAAGAGTCGGGCTGAATAAGACGTTGGGGCGTTGTGAACCGTGATTATGCCCCAACGCCTCCACATAGGCCAGTTTTTTGACATATTCAGGACGTACGCAGTCGCGTGAACCATACATCTTTTTAGCCTATGAAAGGGACTCTTTTTTTCCGCCACATTTTCGCCTACGACGAAAATGTGGCGGAAAAAGAAGACAACGTATCGCTCTGCCCCGTTCGGCTTCGCTCAGAGCCTGCCCCGTTCGGCTTCGCTCAGAGCCTGCCCCGTTCGACTGCGCTCAGGGCAAGCTCTGAGCGTCGTCGAAGGGGTACACTCCGGCGAAAAGGCGAGATAACCAGACCACCGCGTACGTCCTGATATTTACAAAACTTACGTGGTTGCTCGAACAAAACGTCTTTTTCGACGATGTGTACCCTGAGCGAAGCCGAAGGGAGAAGGTCGGTATATGGTCTCTTTTCGATTCTACTTTAGTGTCTATCAGGACAAGTATCAGCGCAGCAGTGCGCGTCTCGCATCTATCGCCTCAGTTCCCATTTCCCACGTTGTTGCAACAACATTCATGCGGGCAGCGTCTGATTCAACAGGAGTGGTGCTGTATACATGAGCAGAGGTTACAAATATAGCAATCCTAAACGAGTTATAAAAAACCGGAGTCCAGGCTAAAGTCTCGACGGAACGCTATCCAGGCGAAAGCCTGGACTCCGGGTTACCTTTGGAACGCTATCCAGGCGAAAGCCTGGACTCCGGGTTACCTTTGGGATAGGCTTGCTATATGTTGATTACAGAATGTCGAGTATAATGGGCTTCAAGAATTTATAATACAAGAGTGACATAAAATGTGTGATATAAAAAAGGAGTAAGTCATGTCAGATCGTGGTAGTGTCAAAGGGCCAGTTGCCCGCCCAGGTATGGATATTCCGTTACGTGGCGGTGCCATTGGTACCCTCATCGTTGTAGGGATTATTGCGCTGATTGCGCTGGTTGCCCTGTTTAATTCATATACGATTGTTGAGGCTGGTAGCCGGGCTGTGGTCAAAACCTTTGGTGAGGTAACGGATGTGTTTGATGAGGGGTTACACTTCCGTACACCATTTATCACCTCGGTCACGATTGTTGATGTGAAAACGCAGCGGTTGGCCTCAACCTCATCAGCGGCTTCACGTGACTTGCAGTTTGTCACCACGCAGGTGGTGCTGAACTATAGTCCCGATCCGGCACAGGTCGGTACGCTCGTACGCGAGATCGGCACCGACTATGAACAGAAGATCATCGACCCGGCGATCCAGGAGTCGGTGAAGGCGGCTACAGCCCAGTTTACGGCCGAACAATTGATCACCCAGCGTCCGCTCGTCTCGTCATCTATTCGCGATGTGCTGGTAGAGCGGCTTGGCTCACGTGGTATCCGGGTTGAGGAGGTATCGATCACAGACTTTAATTTCAGTGACGAATTCAGTCGAGCGATTGAAGCCAAACAGGTCGCCGAGCAAGATGCGCTCCGTGCCGAGCGCGAGTTGGAGCGGGCACGCATTGAGGCGCAGCAGCAGGTAGCACGTGCCGACGCTGAAGCCCAGGCCCGCCTGCGCGTGGCCGAGGCCGAGGCCGAAGCACTACGCTTGCAGCGCGAAGTCATCTCACCGGCGTTGCTCCAACTGCGGTTTATCGAGAAGTGGAATGGGGTGCTGCCGCGCTTCACGACTGGCGAGGGTGGGATTATGCCGCTGATCAATATTCCCGCCGAAGATTTCCAGGAGGCACCTGTGTCCGTCGCGCCTGCGCCGCAGCCCGCGCCTGTGCCAGATCAGCCTGAGGTTGATAGCACGCCATAACGGGATCATACTGTTTCGACGTGACTGCATGGTCGTGTCATACACTCACATGACGCGATCGTTCATCACCCTATGGGTTTCACCGGAGTTTACCCCGTTCGACGACGCTCAGAGCTTGCCCTGAGCGCCGTCGAACGGGGCAGGCTCTGAGCGGAGCCGAAGGGGGCAGAGCAGTCTTTTTTCTCTTTCTGGTTCGCCCTTTTCGCATTCGCCGAAAAGGGCGAACCAGAAGCGCGTCCTTTCCACGCAGCCGCAGACGAATCGCGGTGGCGGATGACCCAGCGTATACGTCTGAACATGAGGAGACCCCCTGTCCTCTCACCCCCTGCGAGCGGGGGAGTAGGAGGGTCGAATATGATACACATGGTTGTTCAGCTTCTACTGACCAAGCAACAGGCGCCGCGCCAGACGTTCGCCGCCGACCAGTTCTGCCAGATGCCGTAACTGGTTATCCTCGTAGGCCTGATTAAAAATCGCCACATCGAGTGCCAGTACCTTGTGAAACGCTTTCAGCGCCGCTTCGGGCTGGCTACTCTGGCGGGCCACCTGCTCACCAAAGGGCATCACCACGTCCAGCATTGCCAATGGATAGCGCACCGGTAAGCCGATACGTACATGGATCTGCCCGATGGACATACGGCTGCGGGCATACGCTTCATCATAGGTGCCACAGAACAGGGCAATGAACCACTGCTGGAGCATTGAGTGCAGACGATCCTGATGAACGCCTTGCAGATATTCGGCGGTATGGGGATGGGCAAAAAGCCGGGCATAAAAGGCTTCGGTCATCGCGGGTGCAACGGCTGTGGCTGTACTGGATAACTCACCCAGCAAGCGTTGTTCATCTGCATGCAGATTCATGAGATCAATCAGTTCGCCAAGTACCGCTTCATTTTGAATCTGCCAACTTGAGCGCTCAGTGGTCATAGTGTTCTCCTTAAAATGGATAGGTTGTACTCACATGGCAAAATGTAGATTCTTACGCGAGTAGAACATATAGTCTGGTAATTGGTCGTCTTCCACGTGACATAAGACACAGTATGTATAATACCGTATCTCCAACACAGTGCGCAAGTATGTTGGGCGAATTGGTTCAAATTGGCGGAGAAAGACGGACAGAAACGGCGCTCTGGAGCGATTATAGCGGAGAGCAACCCTATTGAGCCACGCTGGTTGTTGGGGCGGGTTCAGACCCCGCCCTTACCGCTGTTGGGGCGGAGTTCAAACCTGCCCGTACTGGGATCGAGATGGATCTAAGGTTACTGCTCGCTTGCGGGTGGCGTCGGTTGTGCTATAGCTATCACCTTTACGGGAATCGCGATGGCTCAAGGTTACTACTTGCTGCTGTAGTAACACAAACGCTCATTCGGGGTTTCTGTGCCCCATTGTGGTACCATGAAGAACACGAAAAACAGGATTTTTTACGAATGGGACATCGGATTGGTATAAGGAGTGCAGCATGACATCACCTTCAGCGGTGCAGTCGGCAGAACCGGCCAACCCGGCGGTGGCAGTATCGTTTCGGCAGGCGTTACAGTTCTGGGTCAAGCTTGGATTTATCAGTTTTGGTGGTGCAGCGGGGCAGATCGCCATGATGCATCAGGAGTTAGTTGAACGTAAGCAGTGGATTAGTGAGCGCCAGTTTCTACGGGCGCTCAATTTTTGTATGCTGCTGCCTGGGCCCGAAGCGCAGCAACTGGCGACGTATATGGGCTGGCAATTGCATGGCCTGCCGGGGGGCATAGTGGCCGGGGTGTTCTTTGTGCTGCCGTCGATATGTGTACTGCTCGCTTTGAGCTGGCTGGCGGTCATGTATGCTGACATACCGGTTGTGTCCGGGTTGTTTTATGGCATCCAGGGCGTCGTTCTGGCGATTGTGGTCGATTCAATGCTACGGATCGCGCAGCGTGCGCTGATGCACCGGGTGTTTCTCCTGTTTGCGGTTGGTGCGTTTGTGGCTTTGCAATGGTTAGACTGGCCGTTCCCGCTCGTTATTGCAGTGGCGGCAGGAGCAGGCGTGCTGCTCCACCGTTGGGTCCCCCAGGTGTTTCCCCACACCTGGGAGACCCGCACTATGGTCACTGCCAGGGAAGCCGAGAACGTACCTTCACTGGCGCACAGTCTGCGCTTGATCGCAGTGTTTGCCCTGTTATGGAGTCTGCCGGTCGGAACGCTCTGGTTGTGGCGTGGCGGCAGTGATGTCCTGATACAACTGGCCCTGTTTTTCACGCAGGCCGCGTTTATCACCTTTGGTGGTGCCTACGCCGTCTTAACCTATGTAGCCGATGTGGCTGTCAATCAGTACCAGTGGCTCGCGCCGGAACAGATGATCCAGGGCATCGGTCTGGCCGAAACAACCCCTGGGCCAACCATTATGGTGACGCAGTATGTGGGCTTTATCGCCGCGTGGCACCATGCCGATGCATTTACGCCGGGGCTGTATGGCACCCTGGGCGCACTGGTGACCACATATGTCACCTTTTTACCCTGCTTTCTCTTTATTTTTCTGGGAGCGCCTTATATTGAGTTTCTGGCCCACCAGACCTACTTACAGGCCGCATTGACCGGCGTAACGGCCACAGTGGTCGGCGTAATTGCAAACCTGGCGTTTTTTTTGGGTAACAGGGTGCTGTTTCCGGTCGATGTCTCGCTGGCCGGCCTGGAGTGGATGGCGCTATTCCTGGCTGGCAGTGCATTTCTGCTATCGCGCTATGGTAAGTGGCCGGTGTACTGGATCGTGCTGCTGGGCGCACTGATCGGTATGCTGTGGAAGTGGTGGGGGTCGCTATTGTAGCGCTACAGCAGAGCAGTATGGCGACTCTGGCTACATAAACTACGGCGCGGTAACTTTGAAGGTCACCACGCCGCATCAGGAAGGCTTAAACACTGGTGAGCCGGGTGGGGATCGAACCCACGACACACTGATTAAAAGTCAGGTGCTCTACCGCTGAGCTACCGGCCCACAATTGCATTATAGCCCGATACGGCAATACTGGCAAGCACCTGTGTACGTGTTCACTTTTCGCCTGGGAGCGCGGGCATCCTGCTCTCGCATGCGCGACGGCGGGCGGGACGCCCGCGCTCCCAGGTGTGCGCATTACCCCCAGTATCAACGGTTAAGCACCTGTCAATTTTTGCCCGACGCACTCCTCCCTGCTATAATGCATATCGCTGTGCCAGTATTGGCCCGATGTTTTCACCCATAGAGCGTCTTATGAAACAACGCCGCGATCTGATCATTTTGCTGGGCCTGTTTGTTATTCTGGTCGTGTTTACGATCCTGGGGCCGGGTCGTTCACGTGACGAGAGCTGGAGTAGCCGTCCGACAACCCACTCCAGCCAGGCCGGGGGGGCGATGGCTTTGCTCCGCTGGACGCGCAGCCTGGGCTATGACGTGCGCCAGTTGCAGTACACCACATTTGCGCTGGATCGGCAGACGAGTGCGCTGTTTATTTTGAATCCCTCGGTTACTATCAATCCCTCTGAAGCAGAAATCGTGCTGGAATGGGTCGAGCAAGGCGGTACGCTGATTCTGGCTGATGATCGTACACCATTTTTTCGCGCGGCCAATACGCTGTTGCGCGAGCTGCAATTGCAGATCCAACTCTATGACGGCGAAGGTGACGCAGATGCCGCCAGTGGGCGCATCGACCAGGCGCCGGTCTTGCAGCCCGTCTTTTATGCGCCGCCCGTACGGATGATCACCGCTCGTACCACGCAGGTCGTTGTTGCTGATGATGACCAGGTGGTCACTCTGGTTGGGTTGAGCGATGGCGCGGTGCTGGTAGGTCTCAAACGGGGACAGGGCTATGTCTACGTCAGTTCGGCTATTTTTCCCTTCACCAATCTGGGCCTGCGGGAACAACACAACGCTGACCTGATCCTGAACCTGTTGCGCCGTGTACCACAGGGCGGTCAGATTGTGTTTGATGAGTATCATCATGGCTTTTTCACCCCGCCCTCGCTCCGATCAATAATGCTCAGCAATCCCTGGGGATGGGCGCTGTTGTATGCGCTGGCAGTTATGGTTGCGTATCTGATTCTGACCGGGCGGCGCTTTGGGCGGCCCATTCCTCTGCGCGAGGAGGTCGCCTTGCGCAGCAGCGCCGAGTATGTGGAGAGTATGGCCGACCTGTTTCAGCGCAGTGGCAAGCGGGCATTTGTGCTGCGCCACTACTATACCGCTCTCAAACGACGACTGGCACGCCCCTATGGACTGAACCCCGATCTGGACGATGCGGCCTTTGTGTCGGAACTGGCGCGCTATGCAGACATCGATCAACTGGCGCTGCAAACGCTGCTCAACCAGCTGCGACGCCAGCGCGTGAGCGAAGAGGCACTTGTGCGAGCGGTGATCGAGGCCGATAGCATGGCCGTGAAGCGTGAGCAACGATGATCGCCCGACGCCTCAACCCTATCCTGGACATGCTAGACGAAGGACTGCGGCTGTATCGGCGCGGGTTTGTGGGCTTTGTCCTCGTAACGGCGATCTGGTTCGTACCAGTAGTGATCGGCATCAGCCTGTCAATTGCCGCTGCCCGCTATTGGGGTGCCTGGGTGACATTGCTTATTCTGCTGGGGTGGGGGCTGGGCACTATACCCCTCTCTATGTATCTGGTCGGCGGGTTGAGTCGCGCTCTGCTGATGATCCAGCACGGCTACAATGTGCAGGTGTGGTCAGCACTGGCAATCCATCCCCTGCGGGCGACGGGGATGGGGTGCTACGGCCTGGTGTTGTACATCATCGCCAGTATCGCCAGTTCCATGGTTAGCTTTCTATGTCTCTGCCCGCTGTATACGATGATGGTTGGCACCATAGGCAGTATCGGTTTTTTTACGGAAACCGCCGGGCATCTGGGAACCGGACTGGCTATCCTGTCGGGGATTATGCTGATGATGGTGTTTGTGCTGTACTATGGCTTGAGCCTGGTACTCAGCGGCGCAACGTTCGGCACACTGGTGTATGGCCTGCAGCCATTTGTGCAAGACTCGCTGTCATTTGGCAACGCCATTCAGCGCAGTATCGACCTGATTCTGTATCGTCTGGGCTATAATCTGCTGGCCTTTATGTTTGCCAGCGCGGTTTTTGGGGCGATGGCAATTGCGGTGACGGTGGCGGTGGGGGTGCTGATACCGCTACCATTAGTACTGGCGCTGGGCGGCGAGTCGCTGGTAGTGCAGGGAGTAAGTGCCAGTGCCTGGTTGCTGGGGGTGGCGCTGGTGTTACCGCCGCTCCCGATCTGGATGGCCCTGCTCTACCAACACAATCTGCAACGCTGGCAGGGCGCTGATCTGTCGGAGCGGATTGCTGTGCTTAAGCCACACCCGCCGCTCGATATGTAAGCTCCGCCGTGTCAGATTGTGCATGACGCGCAACCCCAGTTCACGATCAGCCCTTCCAAACGTCGCCGTGCCAGCATACGTACGGCGGTACCAGTCGAGCCAGCGCGTATTCCCTCACTGCGTGTGCGATCCTCGAGCAACGCCATTTCACCCAGCACCTGCCCCGCTTGAATATGGGCAATACGACAGAGTTCGAGATCCCGCACACCGCCAGCGTTGATTGTGGCCCGGACGTACGATCGACGCCAATATCTGGCAACCGTATCTCAAGCCTGTTGAAAACGGTAAGTATGTTAAACGATGTCTTCGTCATTTTATCGAATATCCATAGAGTACACCGATTTTGGTGCATTGTCACGTGTCGATAATAAAGAACCTTTGTTCTATTTGGGAATAACATGGGGCAAAATGGTGAAAAAGTATAGAGGATATTGAGAAATGTTAGACAAAGGGGTTGACTTTAACCGTTGCCTAATGCTATAGTAGCTCCATAGACAAATGGGGTGCCCTGTCTGCGTCCCTCTGCTGTGTGCTACGACTGGGGTTTGGGGGTGCGCTCTCAACCCCATCTTGTTGTCAAACATGGACAGCATACTCATTGGCGAGGAGCTGAACCAGGGAGGTACATCCTTGTTTCAGCTTTTATTATGGATATGCCCAGGATAGCAGGATGGACACAGCCGTGTTAGACGCGGGTCTTGTTCCTTGACACAGGAGTGAGAGACGAGAAGCAAGAAGCGAGAAACGAGAACGGGCACGGTACCGCTCGGCCATACCGAACGTTTATTGTTTCTCACTCGTCACTCCGCGCTTCTCACTCCTCAGATGGTGTGGGTTTTGTTGTATGGAATACGATAGAAAGGATAACACTGCCCGGGCTGTAATTTCGGCCAGATGATCACTATAGTGTTCAGCCGTCCACCATCAATGTCTGGTACATCGGAGATCCGTCCGGGTCATTCACAGCATCAGTGCCCAATGATTGTTGACGAGCCACGACATTGGCATGACGGGGTTCTTGCGAAGCATTGAATGTAACCAGACAGCTTGTCTGGCTTGCAAGGTATCTTGACAGGTTGTATATTATGTCTATACAGGCGTTTTTTCGCTTTGTATCAACTCCTACAGGTGAGCATGCACCAGAGCGACAGGTAGCCGATGCCCCTGTAGAATACCTAAATCACCACACGAGGCAAAACGGTAAAGCCATGGCGACACAAAGACAAATGATTGCACAGGAGACAGGGCCTATGATGGAACGATTGCTGGAGGTTGCCCGCGCTCGGGGCTATCTGACCTATAGCGATATTCTTGAGGCCTTTCCGCAGCCAGAATTATATGTGATCGATGTTGATCAACTCTATGCAGCTCTGCAGGCCGAGGGTATTCGTGTTGTCGAAACATCGGCCGATATCGAGGCCGGCAGGAGTACCGATGAAGATGAAGTGCTTTCGGAGTTATCGGCACTGGCCGATATTGCGCTTGATGATCCCGTGCGTATGTATTTGCAGGAGATCGGGCAGGTACCACTCCTGACGGCCAGTCAGGAGGTTGAGCTTGCCAAACATATGGAGGCTGGCGATCTGGCTTTAGAGTGTCTCGAACGCGAAGACTATAGCTCCTGGTCAGAGCGCGTTGCGCTCGAACGGCAATATGCCCTGGGATGCGATGCACGTCAGCATCTCATTCAGGCTAATCTTCGTCTGGTCGTCTCGATTGCGAAAAAATATACATCGTATGGTCTCACTATGATGGATCTGGTTCAGGAAGGGAATATCGGTCTGATGCGGGCAGTGGAGAAGTTTGATTATACCAAGGGACATAAATTTTCGACCTATGCTACCTGGTGGATACGCCAGGCAATTACCCGCGCTATTGCCGATCAGAGCCGCACGATCCGCCTGCCCGTCCATATGGGTGAAGCCATCAGTCAGGTGAAACGCACCTCGCACAAGCTCCAGCAGTCGATGCAACGTGAACCCAGTCCCGAGGAGATTGCCGACGCAATGGGGATCAGTCCCAATAAGGTACGGCGTACGCTCGAAGCGTCCATGCATCCGCTCTCGCTTGAAATGCCGGTCGGCCAGGAGGGGGAAGGGCGCATGGGCGATTTTATTGAGGATGATCGGGTGGCTACGCCCGCTGAAGCCGCGGCAGCTTCAATGCTACGTGAGCAGATCGAAGAGGTGTTGCAAAAACTTCCTGAACGCGAGCGAAAGATTATTCAGTTGCGCTATGGCTTGAAAGACGGACGCTATCGCACGTTGGAAGAGGTCGGGGTGGAGTTTGGTATTACCCGCGAACGCATCCGCCAGATTGAAGCAGTTGCGTTGCGCAAGCTACGCCATCCACATCTTGGAAAAAAACTGCGCGGGTATCTGGATTAGGTCGCGCTACTGCTGCTCGCCGATTGCGCCTCAGACAGCGTATGTAAACGAGGTTCTCCTCAGAGGAGGAGTTGCGCGACAACGCTACCGCAACTCCTCCTCTGGCTTTTGTGCAAGCTGTTCCTACGAACAGTAGTACTATAGCAGTCCTATTATGACCCATTGGCGTCCCGGCTTCAGTCCAGACATGACCCACTGGCGTCCCGGCTTCAGCCGGGGTATCTCTCCGTCCAGGCTCAAGCCAGGACTCCAGTTTTTCATGACTCAGGGACACGAGGTGACCAGACCACGACGTACGTCCTGGTTCTAACGTTCTAACGCTGGAAAGTACCGCCGATGTATATCAGCATGCTTCCCTATACTGCTACGTTGCCCATCCGCTGATAATTGATTATGTCGCGCCTGACCACCCGGCAACAATGCCTGACTCTGACCCATGGTATACTTTTTATATCCATCGAAGTGTTGATATAGAACAAGCAAGACGAGTGGCATACACTTGAAGGAGGTACGACGTGTCCAGGTTAACCGCAGCGGAGATTACCGAGCGGCTAGAAGGTGTCAATCATTGGGAACAGCATGGCGATATGATTTGTAAAACATTTAAGTTGCCATCGTTTCCGGCGGCTATTGCGTTTGTGACTCAGGTGGGATTTCTGGCCGAGGCGGCGGCCCATCATCCCGATATTGACATCCGCTACAACCAGGTGCTGCTGACGTTGACAACTCATGATGTGGGGGGCCTATCGGCAAAGGATTTTGATCTGGCGGCGGCGATCGATGAAATAATGGGATAACAGACACAATGCCTATGCTGGCGACCAGAGCAGGATTGTTGTTTGTGGCTCAACACGGCCCAACCGAGGGAGCGACGCAATCTGCGCCGTCGCTCCCCATGGTGTGTATTCACGGTGCGGGCGGCACGCATCAGCACTGGGGCTACCAGTGGCAACACCTTAGCCGTAGCACGCAGGTGATAGCACCTGACCTGCCAGGGCACGGGCGCTCGCCGGGGCCAGGCTGCCGCACGATTGCCGACTATAGCGCGGTGCTGCTGGCAATGCTTGATGCCCTGGATCTGGAGCAGGTGTTGCTGGCCGGACATTCGATGGGCGGGGCGATTGCGCTCTGGACTGCCCTGGTTGCACCGACGCGGGTGGCGGGCCTGGCGTTGATTGGCACGGGTGCGCGTCTGCCAATTCTGCCAGCGCTGCTGGAGGGCTTTGAGCGTGACCCGTCTGAAGCAGTACGCCTGATTGTGGAACGCGCCTATGGCCCCCAGGCAACCCCCGAACTGCGCGCTCTGGGTGCTGCGGCTTTTCAGCAGATCGATCCCCTGGTATTTCACGGCGATTTACAGGCCTGTCAGTCTTATACGCTGATGGAGCAAATATGTGCTGTGCAGTGCCCAACGCTGGTGCTATGTGGGAGCGTCGATCAGGTTACGCCCCCAAAGTTTAGTCAGTATCTGCACACACACATCCACGGCTCACGCCTCGTACTGGTGCCACATGCCGGTCATATGGTGCTGCTGGAGCAACCCGAGACGGTGTATCAGGCGCTGGCCGGGCTTGTACGCGAGATACTACACAAGAAAGTAACAAAGATATGACGAGCGGTACGCCACTGACCTCAACAGATATTCAGATTATTTTAACGAGAAAAACACTACAAAAAATTGTCAGTCTCTACTCCAAATATTCATTTCGCCAACAGCAGTTCCCCATACGTATTAGCGATGGTATCGAAGGAGTATTGCAGGGTGAGTGGGTTATTATTGACTTTACCCGCGATAAAGTGCATGTAGTGGTAAAGTTGCGCGGTGGGATCGATCTGCGTCCCTTCGGGCGCAAAATTGGCCGGGTGCCCTTTTCCGTTACGGCTGATATTCTGAGCGACCTGACGATTGATGATAACCAACGGCTGTGCATTGCGGTACAGCGCGGCGACATCCGCGTGGGCTTTATTCCGCTATCGCAAACGCAGGTGAGTGAGATCGTTGACCAGATTGCCACAGAGATCGCCCGGATTCCGCTGGTGGATCTTTCCTTCCCACTGCATATTCCTGGTGTTGAGGCCCAGGCCAACCGCAACGATCTGCATGCGTTTGCTGCAGGATTGGAAATTATCAATAATCAACTGATTGTGCATTTTCAACTGATTGAAAAACCGGCGTAGTGTTTGATGAATAATGCGTGATGTATAACGAGACAATTAGCGCTATTGCTACCCCGCCTGGTGAGGGCGGCATTGGCGTGGTGCGCCTGAGCGGAAATGCAGCACTAGAGATTGTCCAGCGCATCTTTCGCCCACGCAAGTCCGGCCCGCTGCGCTCCTATCGCCTGCGCTACGGGCACATTATCGATCCACACGATGGCCGGGTG
>CALANA010000100.1 GCA_937925925.1 uncultured Chloroflexales bacterium
ATGCTTGCGCGAAGACCAGGTACCACCTCCCATCGCTCGGTCACGACGGAACCTGTATCATCCGTATGGCAAACGGCTGCTCGACCTGACGCTCACTATCCCGGCGCTGATACTATTGGCACCGCTCCTGCTGGTGGTAGCGCTGCTGGTGCGGTTCAAGCTCGGTGCGCCGGTACTGTTCCGCCAGCAGCGACCGGGCTGGCATGGTCAGCCCTTCACCATGTTCAAGTTCCGCACCATGACCGATGCCCGCGCTGCCGACGGCACGCTGCTGCCCGACGACGAGCGCTTGACGACCTTTGGGCGCTGGCTACGCAGCACCAGCCTCGATGAACTGCCCGAACTGTTCAATGTGTTGCGCGGCGAGATGAGCCTGGTCGGGCCGCGTCCGCTGTTGATGCACTATCTGGAGCGCTATACGCCGGAGCAGATGCGTCGCCACACGGTGCGACCGGGTATGACCGGCTGGGCGCAAGTCAATGGGCGCAATGCGCTCGCCTGGGAAGACAAGTTTGCGCTGGATGTCTGGTATGTTGATCATCTGTCGTTGGGGCTAGATGTGCGTATTCTCTTTATGACTATCTGGAAGATCTTGCGGCGGGAGGGGATTGCGCAGGCGGGGCAGGCGACAATGGCTGAGTTCCAGGGCACACCGCGCATGCAACAGGTAGTGATCATTGGTGCCGGTGGGCATGCCCAGGTGGTTGCCGATATTCTGCTGCGTATGCGAGATGTTGGTGTGGCAGTGCTACCGATCGGCTATCTCGATGACGATCCGGCACTGCAAGGAACAACGCGGCTGGGCCTGCCGGTTCTGGGCAATCTGGACGATCTGGCGCAGATTGCGCATGATGCGGTGATTGTGGCGATTGGCAATAATCACGTGCGCCGCTGTCTCTTTGAGCAACTCCAGCAGCAGGGCGAAACCTTTGCCGTTGCGCGGCATCCTGCGGCGGTGATTGCGCCCGATGTATGCATTGGTCCCGGCACGATGATTTGCGCCGGAGTTGTGGTGAATACAGGGAGCGTGATCGGCGCGAATGTTATCCTGAATACCGGCTGTACGGTCGATCATCATAATCAGATCCAGGATCACGTCCATATTGCGCCCGGAGCGCATCTGGGGGGCGATGTGCAGGTTGGCTTTGAGACATTGATCGGGATTGGAGCGACGGTTATGCCACAGTGTCGCGTCGGAGCGGGGAGTGTGGTCGGGGCAGCGGCGCTGGTGCGCACGCATGTGCCGGAGCGCGTGGTTATGGTCGGGGTGCCGGCCCGTATGCTACGCCGGACTACGGCACATGCGCTGGCGGACGCGGCGTGAGAGCAGCGGGGACTACACCAGGCGCGTGACCAGGGCAGCGCTAACCAGTCATGCAAACAGGCATCCAGTCGTAGCGCGTCGCCAGACGCAAGCTGGCCAATGACTTTAAGTACAAGGCTGACTTCTACCGTATAAATGCCACGCTTTATGACCGAGGGAACATTCAGACCAGCACTACGCCACTCAGTAAGCACAAATTCACTGGGCAGCAATCCGGTAAGCCGGCTAGTAATTGGCACGATAATGATATCCTGACCAACCTGGTGACTGCTGACAACTACTGCCGGACGAATTTTGCTATAGGAAAGATCGGAAAAAGGATAACGCACCAGTATCACACTATGGCGTGAGTAATTCGGCATAGATGTCATCCTCGGCATTATCCCAGATCCGGTTGAGCGCCGTTTGACTGCTTACCAGCCAGAAGTCGGTCTCATCCTGGGTCAGGACGGTCACCAGCAATGGTACGCCTTCCGCGAGCGTGACAGATTCCAACAGTTCAATCTTACCATTGCGGACTATCGCACGAACAGTTTGCAACATACTTATACCTTTCGCAGTACAAAATGCGGGTTTTTTACGGCCAGGACACAGGGATGTAGGGCAAATTATACCAGAACTTACACAGTGGGAGCGCCCCGTCCAGGCTTCAGTCGGGATTCCAGGTCTACCATTACAATCGGTTTGCTATACCTTGTGGGGCCGGGCAAGAATGCGCTGTCGCAATGCCGCAATGCCCCTGCGATGGCATCCTGAGCGAGCGCCCGCCCCCCGCTTATGGCATCCTGAGCGAGCGCCCGCGCCCCCGCTTATGGCATCCTGAGCGAGCGCCCGCGCCCCCGCTTATGGCATCCTGAGCGAGCGCCCGCGCCCCCGCTTATGGCATCCTGAGCGAGCGCCCGCGAGCGAAGGATCTCGACGAATCGCATGGTGTTGCATTGTTCCATCGGTGAGATGGTTCGCATGCGCTCACCATGACATAGGGGCGCTGTATGCGGCCTATGTGACACCGGAGGTCGAACAGGCGAGGTTCGCATGCGCTCACCATGACATGGCGGCGCTGTATTGTGGATTGATATGCCCCTGGTGGGGCGAATCCAGGGTTCGCATGCGCTCACCATGACATGGCGGCGCTGTATGGGACAATGCGGGGCACGGCGGGGGTGCGGCCATGCCCAGTGCCCCTGCCATGTCATGCTGACGCAGGAAGCATCTCGCCGCATGGCAGTGTCCCCGCCATGTCATGCTGACGCAGGAAGCATCTCGCCGCATGGCAGTGCTGAAGCAGTGAGATGGTTCGACTGCGCTCACCATGACATGGGTGGGCGCTGTATGCACTGGTTCGACTGCGCTCACCATGACCTGGGGGACAATGCAGGGTGCGGCAGGGGTGCGGCCATGCCCCAATGCCCCGTCCATGGCATAGTCTCTGCGTCCCAGGTATACCCGCCAGAAGCTCTCTGGCGATGCATTCAAACCATACCGTGTCTGGTTCCGTGTCCATCGTTCTCTTATCTCCATGAACAACATTGAGGATACTATGTCTATTTCTATGTCAGCTCCCAATATCACTGCCGCTGAGATCGCTGCGGTCAACGCGGTGTTGCGCACGTCCGTTTTAAGCATCGGCCCGCAGTTGATGGCCTTCGAGTCGGCCTGTGCCGCCTACATCGGTACCCGCCATGCCGTGGGGGTGAACGCCGGTACCAGCGGGCTGCATCTGTGCATGATTGCGGCTGGCGTGAGCGCGGGCGACCTGGTAATCACCACGCCCTTCTCGTTTATCGCCTCGGCCAACTGCATTCTGTACGAGCGGGCGATCCCGGTATTTGTCGATGTTGACCCACTGACCGGCAATATTGACCCGGATCTGGTTGCCGCCGCCATGTCCAGCCTGGCACGTGGTCGCGTAGATGCCGACTACTGGTTGCCGCCTGCGCTACGTGGCAGTCACCGGCCAGCGATCAAAGGGCGATTGCGGGCGATCCTGCCGGTGCATGCCTTCGGCCAGCCAGCCGACATGGCTCCGCTGCTCGAGGTAGCCCGCCAGCACGATCTGGTGGTGATTGAAGATGCATGCGAGGCGATTGGCGCTGAGTATCAGGGCCAACGTGTGGGCACGCTGGGTCACGCTGCCGTGTTTGCCTTTTATCCCAACAAGCAGATCACCACTGGTGAGGGCGGGATGATCGTCACCGATAATAGCGACTGGGACGGGCTATTCCGCAGCCTGCGCAACCAGGGCCGTGATGTCTTCGATGCCTGGTTGAGCCATACGCGCCTGGGCTACAACTATCGTCTGGACGAACTGAGCGCGGCGTTGGGGGTGGTGCAGATGCAGCGCATTGAGGAGATCCTGGCGCGGCGCGCACAGGTTGCGCGCTGGTATAACGAGCGCCTGGTGGGTAGCGAGCTGTTCGAGATCCCAGTACTGGCTCCGCATACCACACGTATGTCCTGGTTTGTGTATGTGGTGCGGGTCAGGCCACCTGCTTGCCGCGAGGCGATCATGCAGTACCTGGCGGCACGGGGCATCCCCAGCCGGCCCTATTTCACGCCAATCCACCTACAACCGTTCTATGCCGAGCGCTTCGGCTATCGGCGTGGCGACTTTCCGGTCACCGAACACCTGGGTGATGTTTCGCTGGCGCTGCCTTTCTCAAGCATCATGACCGAGAGCCAGGTTGACATGGTCTGCGAGTGCCTGCTCGCAAGCGTTGCCACGCTGGAGGGCTGGAGTGATGGAGTGCTGACGCATTAGAACATTGGGACGTTGAAACATTGGAAACCATACGGGGGAGATTCTATGAAGCACATCCGTAATCGCTACTTTTTTGCCACCGATCTGTTCTTCCTGTCTCTCGCCGCCTATCTTAGCTTTGTGCTGCGCCTGGAACACCTGGATCTGCAGCGCTACTGGACGCCAGCCGCCCTGTTTACGGGGCTGATTCTGGTGATCACGCCGTTGATCTTCTATTGTATGGGCATTTATGCTCGTTACTGGCGCTATGCTTCGATTGAAGAGTTGCTGGCGCTGGCGCTGGCGATACTGATAGCGGCGGGGCTGGCGGGTGGTGGTGGTATGGTGATCAGCCGTATGCTGGTCAGTATCGCTGACGTACCCCGCTCTATTCCGTTTATTTTTTGCCTGCTGGGGCTGGTTGTCACCGCTGGCCCGCGCCTGACCATCCGATTGCTGCGACGCTATTATCCACGCTCGCCGGGTAGTGGTGTCGTGCCAACCGCGCTGATTATGGGCGCGGGTGATGCTGGTTCGCTGATCGCCCGTGAAATTCAGCGGCATCCCCGGCCAGGTATGACCGTGGTCGGCTTTCTCGATGATGATCCGCAGAAGCACCATATGCTGATTCATGGCCTGCCGGTGCTGGGCACACGCTATGCCTTGCCCGACCTGGTGGCACGCTATCAGGTGCAGCAACTGCTGATCGCCATGCCTTCCGCTCCGGGCAAGGTTATCCGTGAGATCAGGCAGATGGCCGAGCAGGCTGGTGTGCAGGTCAAGACCATGCCGAGCGTGGCCGAGTTACTCGACGGTACGATCAGCATCAGCCAGCTCCGTGATGTACAAATCGAAGATCTGTTGCGCCGTGAGCCAATCCAGACCGATGTGGCTGCGGTGCGTGAGCTGATTCACGGGCGGCGGGTGTTGATCACCGGTGGCGGTGGCTCGATTGGCAGCGAGCTATGCCGTCAGGTATTGCGGTGCCAGCCGGCGGCATTGATCATTCTGGGCCACGGCGAAAACAGCGTGTTTGAGATTCACAACGAACTGCTGCGGCAATCGGCGGCAAATCAGGCGTCCAGTTGCCTGTGGCCCACGCGCGTGCCCGGCGGCAACCCGGTTGCGCCGCCGATCGAGGCGGTGATTGCCGATATTCGCTTTGCCGAGCGCATCCATGCCATTTTTGCGCACTATCGTCCAGATATTGTGTTCCACGCTGCCGCCCACAAACATGTGCCGCTGATGGAAGCCAATCCGGTTGAGGCGATTACCAACAATGTGCTGGGCACGCGCAACCTGCTGAACGCTGCGCTGGCGACTGAGGTGCCGCATTTCGTGATGATCTCTACCGACAAAGCGGTCAACCCGACCAGCATTATGGGGGCTAGCAAGCGCACCGCCGAACTGCTGGTGCATCAGGCGGCACGACGCAGCGGGCGGCCCTATGTGGCGGTACGCTTTGGCAATGTGCTGGGCAGTCGGGGCAGTGTTGTTCTGACTTTCAAGCGCCAGATTGCCGCCGGTGGCCCGGTGACGGTGACGCACCCGGAGATGCGCCGCTTTTTTATGACCATTCCCGAAGCGGTGCAACTGGTGCTACAGGCGGCTGTACTGGGGCGCGGCGGCGAGGTGTTTATGCTCGATATGGGCGAGCCGGTCAAGATCGTTGATCTGGCCCGCACGATGATCGAGCTGTCTGGGCTAGAGGTGGGCCGGGATATTGATATTGTCTTCAGCGGCATGCGACCGGGTGAGAAGCTCTACGAGGAATTGTTTGTGCCCGGCGAAGAGTATCAGCCCACGCCGCACCAGAAGATTTTCATTGCACGCAACGCCAGCAACACCGTCAGTCCCTTTTTGAACCACGCGATCGAGCTGTTGGGGCATGCTGCCGAGCAGCAGGATACAGCAGCCATCCTGCGCGTTTTACACCAGCTCATTCCCGAATTTCAAGCACCGTCAGCAGATACTCCTGCTTCTGCTGCTCCTCCGGCGCATGCTGATCCCACCGTGCCCCGGATTGGCGAGCAACCTGTGTGTTTGCCAGCGCACTAGCGGGAGGCGCCTCGAAGCGTTGAAGCGTTGAAGCGTTCGAGCGTTCGAGCGTTCGAGCGTTCGAGCGTTCGAGCGTTCGAGCGTTCGAGCGTTCGAGCGTTCAAGCATTCGAGCGTTCAAGCATTCGAGCGTTCGAGCGTTCGAGCGTTCGAGCGTTCAAACGGCGACGTGGCAGCAGGTAGGAACGACTTTAGGCGTTACGTTGAAGCGTTAAAGCGTTCGAGCGTTGGAGCGTTCGAGCGTTCGAGCGGCGGCGACATGCGATATGTTGTAACGACTTTCGTCATTTCCGACCCTCGGGGCAGCAGGGGAGCATTCGAGCGGCGGAGCGGGGGAGCGGACAAACGCTCGACCGCTGTAGCGCGTCCCTCCGGGGCGCGGGCGGGGATGTGGCAGGCAGTGAGGTGCCAGGAAATACAGGAAATTGTCAGGCTATGACACACGAGAGTATACGGAAGCAGCGGTCGGCAGGCGGTGTGCCACATTCACATGATCGACGTTCAGCGCCTGGTGAATCGTCCCCGTGGAAGAGTGGCGGTGCGCGGCGTGGTGCCACCTTGCGGCACTCCGGGAGCGGCGTTGCGCTGCCACGGCGCTACAGTAGTCGCTGGTGGGTAGTGCCGGTGGGCATGCTGCTGATCACGCTGGGGGCGCTAGGCATCAAGGGCTGGCGGATCTACGGTCAGGTGCAGGTCTTGCGGGCCGATCTGCAAACCCTGACGCGCATCACCTACAGCACCGACATGGAGATAACGCCAGTCACCACCCAACTGGCGCAAACCCGCACTCATCTGGATGACCTGCGGGCCGAGGTGCGCCCGTTGTTGCCGCTCACGCCCTATCTGGGCTGGCTGCCACGCTATGGGCCGCTGCTGGCCGCATCCGCGCCGCTGCTGGAGGCCGGCGACACCACTCTGGTAGCAACCGGGCAGTTCTGGGCGACGGTGCTGCCGCTGATACAGGAATTGCCCACCCAGCCCGAACTCAGCCCTGATCTGGCCGCCCGGTTGGCAGCAACCCAACCGGCGCTGGTTGCCAGCCAGCAGTCGCTGGCCCAGGCACGCATGCAGTGGGCGCAGATACCGCTCGACACGTTCCCGCCCACGCTACGCAGGCAATTGACACGCACGGCGGCACTCGTCGCGTTGCTGGAGGCCACCAGCGAGCTGGCACTGCTGGCCCAGGAGAGCAGCGCGGCACTGTTGCCGTTGCTGACGGCGCAGCACACATCCTCGCCCGGCGTGACAGCGCTGGCAGAACAGATCCAGGCCATGCAGCCCGAACTGCAACGCATCAGGCAGGCGTTTGACCCGTTGAGCGCTATCTGGCAGGCGTTGCCAGTACTCGAACTGCCGGCCTCGGCGCGGGTACTGGTGGCACAGGGCAATGCAGTGCTGGCCGAGATACGAGACGGCCTCGATCTGGCTCTGGCTCTGCCCGACCTGCTAGGCTTTGATGGGCCGCATAGCTATCTGTTGCTGTTCCAGAACCCGGACGAGATCCGCGCCACGGGTGGCTTTGTTGGCGGTGCCGGACGGTTGGTGCTAGAGCAGGGGCGCGTGACCGAGTTTTATTATCAGGATGCGGTCGATGTCGATGACCTGACCGGGCAATCCTACCCCACTGCACCCGCGCCGATGAAGCGCTATATGGGCATTGATTTGCTGGTTTTTCGTGATGGCAACTGGTCGCCCGATTTTCCTACGAGCGCCCGCAGCCTGGCAGAACTCTACATGCGAGGGCAGCAACGACCGGTTGAACATGTGATCGCCCTGAACCCGCAGGCGGTGGCCTGGCTGCTCGAAGCGACCGGGCCGGTGGTTATTACCGACATCGAGCAACCGATTACTCACGCCAATCTGCTAGAGTATACGCGCTTCTCCGAGCGCTTCCGGCCTGGCCTGGATCGCGAAGAGGCCAAGGCGCTATTGGCCGAGGCACTGCTGGCGCGGTTCTTCGCTGCCGATCAGCCGCTGGACTGGCAGGCGCTGAGTGCTGCGCTGCAGCGTGGGTTGGATCAGCGTGAATTGCTGATCGCCACCACGCATCCGGTCGCAGCGGAGGTGTTTGCCCGCCGGGGCTGGGATGGCGCAATACGGCCAGGCGCAGCCGATTTTCTGCTGGTCGTCAACAGCAGCATGGGATACGAGAAGGCTGCAGCCGTGGTGCAGCAGGAACTCCAGTATGCGCTGGATATAACCAGCATCGCCGCCCCGGTAGCCACACTCACCGTGCGTCACACACATCCAGCCCCCGGCCCGGCTCGTTGCATCCATTGGGGCGCTGCCACGCCGGACTATGGCGAGTGGATGCAGCGCTGTTACTGGAACTACCTGCGGGTGCTGACACCACGCCACAGCCAGTTGCTCGCAGCCGAAACCAACCCTACCCCGGCTGAATGGTTGCTCTCTGGAGTGCCCGACGACGGCGCGGTGGAAGTCGCGGCTGGTGATGGTGGCACGCGTATGTTTAGCACCTTCCTGGTGGTGCCGCAAGGCGAGCAGCGCGTAACGACGCTGCGCTATCAACTGCCGGCCAGCGTCTTGTTTGCCGACAGCCGGGGCTGGCATTATCAGCTCCATCTGCAGAAGCAACCCGGTATGGCAGACGTACCCTACCAGGTCAGTGTACGTCTGCCACCGTCGGCTACCCTGGTCAGTACTACCCCGTCCATGCGGCGCACAAACGACCAGATTATTTTTGATGGCGTTCTTGACCGTGATCAATTGATCAGCGTTATTTTTCAATTAACCGAGTAATCACGAAAGGAGTCCGAACTATGTCTGCTCATCGTATCAACCAGCTTTTACGTCTGGCCGCACTCACGTTGCTGCTGCTCATTATCCTGGTGCTGGTCGCCGGTACCCCAACCGCCTGGCTGCTCCCGTTACAATCGGCATTCGGCCAGACCGTTCCGCGAGCGACCCCGACGAATACGCCCGTGCCGGGTGCGACTGCTGTGCCCTCGCCTACCCCGACCCCCGCGTCTGGAGCCGGGGCCACACCGCTGATGGATCAGTGTGGCTGTCCGGTAACATTCAATGCCGCCGCAGCTCCGTTACTCTCCGACGGCTTACGGCGGGTGGTGAGCTGGGAAGCGACAGGATTGCCAACCAATGGTGGCACGCTCAGTCTGCACATTGCGCCCTATACCTTCCGCTGTCCGGTGACCGTTGAGGTGACACCGTTGGAGCGTGACCGTATCCCGGTAGCCTCCGCTGATGAAAACTTCCTGCTGGCAGGTCGGGTGGTGATCTACAATGCAGATGGAGCGCTGGCCGGCCGTGAACTGGTACAGCATCCATTCCAGGCCTGCTTCAACCTGCCCAGCAATGCCACACGTAATGGCACCTACGCCGTGCAGTATTTTGAACAGTCCCTGAGCCAGTGGATCGAACTGGCGACGGTGCGTTGGCCGCAGGACGATCTGGTCGTCTGTGGCTGGATGCTTGATCCCGGCTATGTGGCGCTGGTGCAGCGGTAGTTGCCCGGCGGCTGAAGCCGTGGACAAGAGCGTGTGACGCCCACAAGCCCGTGCTGGTGCGGCCAGGTCGGTGGTTGCCGGGCGGCTGAAGCCGCGGGCTATGGGGGCAAAGCCCGCCTGCGCGGGCTATAGCGGAGAGCAAAACCATGGGGACGCAGTTCGCCTGCGCGGGCTTGTGAAACCAGGCCGGTAGTTGCCCGGCGGCTGAAAACGAGAGTCGGAACCTGAAGGCTCTCGGCGAACGAACGTACTAATGCCCCCCACGCGAGCGCAGCACGTTGTGACTGCGCTCGTGTCCCCCCTGACATCGGTCTGCTCCGCACCGATCACCATGGTCGCAACCGTGTGCTATACTGCTCCCATCCGTACCACCTGTGCGCGAGGAGCCGTACCGATGTCCACCCGACACACCTTTGATGGGCCGTGGAAAGAAGTCCTGGATCAGTATATGGCCCCCTTTCTGGCCTTTTTTCTGCCCGATTTGCACGCCGCCATTGATTGGGAACGCGGCATTGAGATGCTGGACAAGGAATTCCAGCAACTGCTTCCCCCCGAAGACGATGACGAAGGTGAACGCCGTGTTGACAAGCTGATCAAGGCCTGGCGCGGCGACGACCCGTTCTTCATCTTGATCCACGTGGAGGTGCAAAGCCAATACCGTCTGGCGTATGAACGCACCATCGCTCACTACCACATCCTGATTCGCGCCGCCTATCGGGACATCCCTGTCTTCACGGTCGTGGTCTATGGTGATGACCATCCCGACTGGCGACCGAACCACTTTGAGGACGCGATCGGCGCGTGTCGGTTGCGCCTGGACTTTGCGACGATGAAACTGCTTGACTATCAGCCAGAACTGGCTACACTAGAACAGAGTAACAATCCGCTGGCGGTGGTAGTCGCGGCGCATCTGTACACGCTCCAGACGCGGGACAATCCGGCGCAACACCTGGCGTACAAACGGCGCCTGTTTACCAGTTTGTATCAGCGGAACTTCGACCGGGATACGCTGCGCCAGGCGTTCCGGCTGATGGACTGGTTGCTGCGCTTACCACCGCCAGAGCGTTCTGCCTTTGTGCAGTATGTGCGGCAACACGAGGAGGAACGAGCTATGACCTATATCACCAGTTATGAGGAATATGTCCGCGAAGAATTCATCGAGAAGGGCCGCGCCGAAGGGCGCGAGAAAGGACGCGAGGAGGGGCGAATTGAAGGACGCGAGGAAGGACAAGCGCAGGTCATCTTGCGCCTGCTGGAGCGCAAATTTGGCCCTCTGCCAACAGACCTGACCTCGCAGGTACAGGCGTTGCATAGCGCGCAATTTATGGCGCTGGCGGAGCGCTTGCTCGACTTCACGGCACTGGCCGATCTGACCGTATGGCTGGCTGCCCATCAGCCCGCACCGTCGGACACGTCGGAGGTGATGGGGGACGAGTGAGCGTGACGCAGCCAGTAACGTATTCCTGCAGGGAACAGGCAGTGGTGCATCGGGCACCTTGACCGGGTTGCACCAGGCATAATCCGGCTTGCCGGTACCATTTCCCCACGCCTGATGCACGAACGCCCTATGCATTCACCTCATCCATCGTACGCAATACGCGGTGGGCACGCAACGCCAGCCAGAGCGCGAAATGCTCGTCAGAATTGTTCAGATCCAGTCCGCTGATCTGCTTGATGCGCTCTAGCCGGTAGAGCAGCGTGTTTCGATGAACGTGCAGGGCCTCCGAAGTGGCGCGCAGGTTCCCCAGGTGGTTAAAATAGGCTTCCAGCGTTTTGAGTAATTCCCCATCCTGCTTCTGATCGTAGGCCACCAGCGCCGATAACGTTTCACGATAGAAAGCCCACAACTCCGGCGTTTCGCGCAGACGCACCAGCAAGCGATACACCCCCAGGTCGCTAAAAGCCAGCACCCGCTCTGGCCCAAAGAGCTGCTGCCCCAGAATCAGCGCCTGCTCGGCTTCTTCCAGCGTACGCGACCACTCCGATAGCGCTGCTACCGGCGTCCCCATCGCCAGCGTAATCCCCGGATAGTCCACCACCAGGCGTTCACGGAGCGCCTCCACCAGTTCGCGCGGGCGCGGGGTGTTGTTAGTAATGGGTAACAGACATAGGACGCCTTCATCGCGTTGGGAGAGAGGTGCCGCAAGGCCGCGTCGCATTAACTCACTCTGAATGCTCCCCAATAACCGATTCATCGCCACACGATGGTGATCTTCGATATGAAACAGCACAGCCACGTGCGGCAGAGTCAGATTATAGCCCAGTTCTTGGCCACGGCGCACCAGTGCCGCCGGATCAGCCGGTGGCCCGGCCAGGATGCTCGAAACAAAGTCGCCGCGTAGCCGTTCCTCAGCGGCCTGCACCGCCTGTTCCTTGGCAAACTCCAGACCCAGTGCCGCTGCCCCTTGTGCTGCCGCCAGTTGATCCCACTCATCCAGCGTCGTCCCGGCCAGCGCGAGATACCCCGTCGGATAGTTGGGGGGGCCGATCGGCTCAACCCAGATTTGCTGGTTGAGCAGTGAGCTATCACCAGCCCTGGTCGGGCGCAATGCCTGCAGGGCAATCCGCGCCGAGCCACGCCCACGCTGAGCGCGCATCTCGCCATTTGGCCCGTAGCAGGCCACACTCTGCCCCGTGCGTTCCGCCAGCGACTCCAATAAGCCCGGCACACCATCGCCTGCCAGCGAGCGCTGCGTCAGCGAGTTGTAGAGTTGGGCACCCCGCCGTTCCAATTGTGCCTCGTAATCGCTGATCAGCCGCGCCACCTCGCGCTCGACTTCGCGCAGGTCGCTGCCTTCCGGCAACCGCAACAATGGCAGGCGGGCCTCTTCGGCCGCACTGATGTCCTCGGCTTCGACCGGGCCGACCACGGCTACTGCGGCTACCGGCGCGGTGGCGAGCCGACGTACCAGGTTTGCCAGTGTCAATCGGGGATCAAGCGCCAGTGCGGCTGAAACCGACAGGAGTGCCAACTCCCCACCACGCAGTTCAGCAAAGGCAGGCAAGGTAGCGCGTAACGTAGCCACCCAGGTGATCGGGTGGTTTACCCCCGCAGCCCCGGCAACAACCGTCGTTTCAATCGGTAGAGCCAGACGGAGAACATCGCGGACAGTGACGCTTCGCATGGATTATCTGTCTGTACTTTCTATACAATGATCTAGAGTGCAGCTTGCACAGAGTACCTGTTCACACTCGGGGTAACGTGTACACCTGGAAGCGCGGGCAGGTTGCCCGCACATGCGCGACGGAGGGCGGGACACTCGCGCTCCCAGGAGAAACGTGAACGCGGACGACAGAAGCTCTCCCCCAGATGGGAACAGTTACTGCACAAACTGCCTTTGACTTTCGCTATTTGTGCATTATAACATGCTGCATACTATCACGTACAGAGCAAATTGTGGTTCAAGGCCCCTATTACGCATCAGGTAGCAGCAGGATGGCGATAGGGGCGCAAGTAACTCCGAGCTATTTCCTTCGGGCTACTTAGTATTATTGCACAAATGACGGTTAGCGGGTGCATACTAGCCCCACAGTTGTGTTACGAGCAGTTGACGAACAGGCCATCGCCACGTATGCTGGTGGCGTGCATGTTCTCCGTGGCATGTACCGGTGGTTCGCAGTCGCTCGAGCAATATATCTTGTTCGCTACAGATTACTCCTGGCCCTTCACGTCGTTCAGGGTAAACCGTGCCAGATGGAGCAGCAAGGATCAGGCTTTGGAATAGCAGGTATCCTATGGAACAGATCTCAAATGATTTTATCTTTGGCACGCTGGCTACCGACCGGCAGCGTCTGGCCTTCTTTCGGGCCGACTCGGCTTCGGTTTCGCATCGGCATCGCATCGATCCGCTTGATCCGCTCCCTGGTCAGGCAGTGTATGTCACCGTCACCCTGGGGCCAACGGTGGTCGCCGATCAGGTGACATGCTACTTCACCACCGATGACACCATCCCTGGCGGACATCTCGGTGTCCCGGCACCGGGCAGCCAGAGTGTCGCCTTTACGCGTGTCACCAGCGTCTGGAATACCTTTCTATGGGGCTACCTGGACGAGTGGCAGTGCCGCTTGCCCGCTCAGGACGCGGGGACGACGGTACGCTATTGCATTGAGGCCTGGTCATCGCTGACGGGCGCGTCAACCTGGGCCAGCGAGATTGTCGGCTCGGTGGCCGATGATGGGCGTACGCTTGACGAGATGAGTTCCGGTTGGACATATTTGCGTGAGTGTGGGGTTGAATTTGGCTTGATTTTTGTGCAACAGGCCCGCACCTTTGCCTATCGTGTTGATCGCGATTCTCCACCGATCTGGCTGCGTGATGCGATTATTTATCATGTCTTTATCGATCGTTTTTGTCCGGGTGAAGGTCGTCCTTTTGCTGCTGCGCAGAACCGCATGGATTTCTATGGCGGCACGCTGCGCGGTGTGATTGAAAAGCTGGACTATATTGCCAGCCTGGGAGCAACGGTGATCTGGATTTCTCCCATTTTTCCCAGCCCTTCTCATCATGGGTATGATACGACCGACTATCGTGGGGTGGAGCCACGTCTGGGGACGATCGAAGATGTGCATGCATTGCTAACAGCGGCGCATGCGCGTGGCTTGCGGGTGTTGTTCGATTATACCGCCAATCATTTTTCTAGTGAACATCCTATTTTTCAGGAGGCAATACACAACCCGGATAGTGCATATCGGGACTGGTTTACCTTCTTGCAGTATCCGGATCTCTATCTAGCCTTTTTCGGGGTCAAGACTTTGCCGCAGATTAACAATGATCATCCGCCTGCCCGCTGTGCCATGATCGGCCATGCGACGTATTGGTTAGAGCAGGGAGTGGACGGGTTTCGCCTGGACTATGCGATTGGCCCTTCGCATGCGTTCTGGACTGATTTTCGGGCGGCTACGCGTGCGGTGCGCTCCGATAGCGTTGCTATTGGTGAAGCGGTCGAGACCGATGATGGCATCCGTACATACCAGGGGCGGCTTGATGGCTGCCTGGATTTTCTGCTGCTACAAGCGTTGCGTGAATTTTTTGCCTTCGGTACGCTCACGGCCTCACAGTTTGACGCTTTCTTGCAGCGTCATCTGGCCGCCTTCCCGCCCGATTTTGTCCTGCCGAGTTTTCTGGACAATCACGATATGAACCGCTTCTTGTGGGTGGTGCGCGGCGATGTGCGGCGTCTCAAACTGGCAGCGCTGTGCCAGTTTACCCTACCGAATCCGCCGATCATCTACTATGGCACCGAGGTTGGATTGAGCCAGATACGCGATGTGCGTTATGCCGATGGCAGCGGTCACCCGGAAGAGTCGCGGCTACCGATGCTGTGGGGTGCCGATCAAAACGCGGAGCTACTGGCGTTCTATCGCCAGATGGGGGCTTTGCGACGCGCGACGGCTACCGTGTGGCGAGGGCCACGTCGCACGGTGTTCCTCGATGATACGCGCGGGCTGTATGCCTATGCCTGTGCCGATAAGCACGCACCGCATGCTGCGCTGTATCTGGTGGCGCTCAACAATAGTCCCACACCTCAACGTATTCTGCTGTCCGAGTCGCCTTCGTGGGAGGTTCTGCTCACCAATGAAGGCGCACAGATTGGCGCTGAGTGTGTCGAACTGGCTCCGTACAGCGCTGCGATTCTGCGCCAGATGCGCTGATAGATGCGCAACGGAGGGCGCGACGCCCTCCCTCCCAGGCGAAACGGGCGGGACATTCACACGTGCAGGTTTTTTGCATTATATCGGGTTGAAATGCGGCAAAACGCCCCTGACATCCCCCCCCCGCTGGGGGGGGCGTCTGCAACAAGACGGCGTCGCAGCCAGCCTGGTACTCCCGGCCCTCCCCCGCTGGGAGGGGCGTCCTGATGCCGAAAAAATCGAGCGTTGTGCAAAAAAACCTACCCTTGAGAGGGGCGCGACGCCCTCCCTCCCAGGCGCAGAGGGCGGGACGCCCGCGCTCCCAGGGCGCGACGCCCCCCCCCAGGAGAAACGTGAACGCTGACAACAGAAGCTTTCCCTCTAAAAGTGAACAGGTACGTCGAAGATAGTTATTGACAAATTCTATCCAATAAGTTAAGATTAGCGCATAGCAGAACATCAAGCTGACTGATGGGCATGTCCAGGTCGTCCGGTGGAGGTCAGAACGGGTATGTCTCACGCTTTTCTTTGCTGATTAGGAAGGGCATCACAATGGATTCCAGACGAAGCAATGGCGCGACAATGCATGTACGAGGGGCCGGACGCGGTAAGGCTGGCCGCAAGATACGCCGCGCCCTGGTGATTGGCGCGCATCCCGATGACAACGAGGCCGGCTGCGGCGGTACGATTGCGCGTATGGTTCAGGAGGGTTGGGATGTCACCTATATCGTATGTACGAATGGCAACAAAGGCAGTCACGATCCGCAGATGTCGAGCTACCAGTTGTCGGCTCGACGTGAAGAAGAGCAGCAAGCGGCGGCCGGGTTGCTGGGGGTGCAGCAGGTGATCTTTCTGCGCCACGAAGACGGCACGTTGCAGCCCTCGCCGGAGTTGCGGGCCGAAATGGCGCTCTATATTCGCCACTTTCGGCCGCATGCGATCTTCACCCACGATCCATGGCAGCGCTATATGCTGCATCCCGATCATCGTGCGGTGGGCTTTGCCGTGCTGGATGGCATTGTCAACGCTCGTGATCACCTGTTTATGCCTGGTCTGAGTCAGATTGGTATTCCCGCCTGGCGCCCGGACGTGGTATACCTGTGGTGTGCCGATCAACCCGATCATACCGAGGACATTAGCACTACCTGCGCGCTTAAGCTGGCGGCACTGGATGAACATCGCAGCCAGCAACATTCGCTGGGGCCGTTTGTGGTCGCGCTTGAGCAGCAGATGCAGGCGTGGGGTCAGGCAGCCGGTTTCATGTATGGAGAAGCCTTCAAGAAGATACCGTTGAACGAAGAAGAGAGCGCCGCCTACCTGATTATCGAGAAAAAGGATACCGTGCCCAGCCTGGTATGGCGCTAGATCCACAGTGCCACCTGTTTCGGCAGCGCCACATGTCGGCCCGGTGTAGCACGGGCATTGATCATCAATGTCCGTGTCAGGTTGCACTGTGGGCGATCACAAATGACGGCATTGCCATTACTGCTGTGCAACGGTGGGCAATGCCCTGCATTGCCGGGCATTGGTGAGCATCACCGCACCAATGCCCGGCATCGCCCGCACTGCCTCGCATGGCCTTCCAATGTCCTGCAATGGGCATCCATGATCGTCGCTGCGGGCACCCACAAGCGGTACCCCGACGATCCGGACTGGACATTGGATGGCAATGGGCGCAATGCGCCACATCGCCCCGCATCGCCCCCACCGCCCCCATTACACATCCATGATCGTCGGGGCACCCACAAGCGGTGCCCCGACGATCCGTGCCTCGCTATGCGAGGCAATGCTTGTAATACCTCGCAATGTTTGCATTGCCTCGCATTGCCCCACATCACCCCACATCACGACGCATTGCGGTGCCATCGCAACCATCGCATTTGATTGTGGGCGACCACACGGTACTGCATTGTTGCGCGGTGCCGCCGGTGGCATTGCCCGGCATCACGATATTATGGTGAGCATCGCCGACGAACATCGTTCCAACATATCCTTCAACATCACGGTGGTCAACCACTACGCATAGTTTGCCCTGTTGCACGACGCATTCCAATGTTATGCCACATCTCCCCCCCGTTGATGACATATTATTCATTCACACGCTGCACTATCGCTATCATTATGTTTCGCTATTCATCTGGCGCTGGCTACCAACCCGGAACAAAGATTCGTTTCGGCATAACCAATCTATGTCTGACACTGCTGGAACTGACTGTTGTCGCATATGGCGTTCTGCTTTGAATCACAAAAGATGCAGCTTGCTGTATATTTTTTTATATTAGCAAGGATAGTATTTTTCTCTGAAAACTGCTATAATAGCACCGCTTACGTAGATATAGAATTCGATTAAAAAATATATAGAAATCATTAAAGTAATTACTGCTGGTATAGTATGTAAAAATCACGTATATCAGCAGCCCGAAGCAGCGTAACAGCGATTGACTGTTGCACAACATTTAAGCAGGAACACCGGACATCTTGTATACAATCCGATAGAACTATGTCACGGCTGATACCATTTTGCGCACTGATCATCATCGCAACATTCTTGCAGATGTGTCGTACCCCGCAACCATCTGGTTATACCTGGCGATTGCCGCCAGGCGTACCTCCTCCACCTGGAGCCAGCGATCAACCGGCACGCATCGAACTGGGTCGCCAGCTCTTTTATGACCGGCGACTATCGGGCAACGAGCGGCTGGCCTGCGCCACCTGCCACCGCCCAGAACTCGCCTTTAGCGATGGGCGCGTGACCCCCACCGGCGCGACCGGCGAGCCGCTGCTGCGTAACGCGCCCTCGCTCTTGAATGTGGGCTACCTGCCCAGGTTGACCCGCGCCAATCCAACGATCACGAGCCTGGAACAGCAGATGCAGATCCCACTTTTTACCACCCACCCGGTCGAGATGGGGGCCGATCCGGTAGTAGTGCTGGCACGACTGCGTGCCGATCAGGCGCTGGTCGCGCGCTTTGCTGCCGCTTTTCCCACCGATCCCGATCCCCTCGGCTGGGAGCAGATCCGTACCGCGATTGCTGCTTTTCTACGCACGCTGGTGGCCTTCGATACACCCTATGACCGTTTTGTGTACCAGGGCGACACCACGGCGCTCACACCGGCGGCGCAACGTGGGATGCAACTCTTTTTCTCGCCTGGCCTGGCCTGTGGACACTGCCACGTCGATCTTGCGCCGCCGGATCGCGCCCACCCACCGCGCTGGGCCGACCTGGAATACCTGGCGACGGGCGCCGGACGGAGCCTCGACCGCGGCCTGGCCGCGCATACCGGGCGACCGGAAGATGCCTATCGCTTCCGCGTGCCACCGTTGCGCAATGTGGCCCTGACCGCACCCTATATGCACGACGGCAGCCTGCCGACGCTGGAGGCGGTGTTGCGTTTCTATGCCTCGGGCGGGCACGAGGGTGCCGGCACTGAACCAGAACGCGCCGCTGCTCGCCACGATCTGATCGCCGGCTTCGGCCTGAGCGACCGTGACCGCGACGACTTGCTGGCGTTTTTAACCGCACTGACCGATATGGAGGCACTGACCGATGAACGCTATGGCGATCCGTTCGCAGCCCAACGGTAATGCCACATCACCTGAACCTTGTATTGCCCAGGACAGCAGGGGCATTCAAGCGTTGGAACGTTCAAGCGTGCGAGCGTTCGAGCGTTCCAACGTTGGAACATTCAAGCGTTGGAATGTTCAAGCGTGCGAGCGTGCTGGATCTGCATGAAATCTTGATCTAATCTCCCTATAATCTCCCACTTCCGAGTACGCTACGTACTATATGCTATCGCTATAATGAGAGGCGGATGAGAATCTCTGACCAGCACCGGTCAATATGGCGGTCAGTGGGGCATAGATACGAGGAAAGAATAGCAACCGAGTGAGTTTTCCTGCCAGTAACGGCAAGCATCGTCTACAATTTTGTTCAAACACCAGAAAGAAGGTTCAATGAAAGCGTCACATGTTCGTCTTCTAGCAGTCAGCCTGATTCTGCTCATGCTCTTGAGTAGCGTTGCTATGATGGGACTGCGTCCATGGTCAGCGGCATATGCCGCCGGTACGATCAGCGGTACGGTCTTTGCCGATTATAACAGCAATGGTATCCGCGATGCCAACGAGCCAGGGCTGGGCGGCATTACCGTGACGGCCTATGATAGTGCCGGCGTGGTGCAGGGCACAACCACCAGCTTTGCCACGATCTGCGTTGGTGCGGGCAACCCGATAGCCGCCTGTACCGGCCTGAACACCCCGGCCCTCGGCACGTACAGCGTAAATGCGGCTGGCACTGGCCCCTACCGCGTTGAATTCAGCGGCTGGCCGGCCTACCTGCAGCCCGCACGCCATGGCACCGGCAATGGCACCAGCGTACAGTTTGTGCCCGACGGCAACTCGGCCAATATCAATTTTGGGTTACACAACCCGGCCCACTATTGCCAGGACAACCCGAACATTGCCTCCAATTGCTATAGCAATGGCGATCCACTCCTCCCTCCATCCGGTTCTTACCCGGCTGCCAATCGTCCAGTGCTGGTAGAAATTCCTTTTGTGCCACCGGGGACTGGCCCCGGTTTAAACAATTACCTCGCCAATGGCAACCAGATCGGGGCTACCTGGGGCCTGACCTACCAGCGCTCCAGTCAGACGCTGTTCGCCGCCGCCGTCGTGCGCCGGCACTCCGGCTTCGGGCCGGGCGGGATCGGCGCGATCTATGCCGTTGATCCGAGCGGTTTAAACCCGCCGAGTGTCCTCATTGATCTGAACACGGTCGGGTACCCAGCGGATACGGGCGTTGGGACGCTGAACCGTCCTGATCTACCCGCCAACTCGGCCGTTCCCAACCGTGACCCGGACGCCTTCGATGCAGTAGGTAAGCTAGGCATTGGCGGCATCTCGCTCTCCGAAGACGAGGAGACGCTGTGGGTGATGAACCTCACCACACGCTCGCTGTTGGAGATCCAGGTGGGCGTTCCCCCCACCACCCCGACCGCCGCCGATATTACCGTGCATGCGGTACCTGACCCTGGCTGCACCAGCGGCGTCTTTCGGCCCTGGGCGGTCAAGGCCTACAGTGGTCAGGTGTATATCGGCGGCGTCTGCTCCGGCGAGTTGCCCTATACCGGCAAGAATACAGACACTTCGCATCTGCGGGCCTACATCTATCGCCACGACCCGACCGGTGCCGTGGGCAACTTCACCCTGGTCTATGATTTCCCGCTGAACTACCCGCGTGGCCTTCTCAGCCAACAAGGAGCCAATCAACCATCGGCGGCCTGGCTGCCGTGGATTAACGAGTGGGGTGATATTAATGCGCCGATGCCGCTGCCTGGTGGTGGGCCTTTTACCCAGACCATGTACCCGCAGCCGATGCTGACGGCAATCGAGTTCGATGCCGACGGCGCGATGGTGCTGGGCTTGCTGGATCGCGCCGGGATGCAACTGGGCAACCGTAACTATAGCACGCTTGCTGCCGATACGAACACGTATGAGGGCGTTGCTGGTGGCGACACCTTGCGGCTCTGTGTCGACCCGGCTGGCGGGTATGTGCTGGAGAGCAATGGTGCATGTGCAGCTACAGGACTGACGGGCAGCGGCACAGGTAACAGCCAGGGGCCAGGCGGGGGCGAGTTTTTCGGACTGGACGCCTATGGTGGTACGCACCAGGAGGTCACGCTTGGTGGTCTGGCGCTGCATCCTGGCCGGCGCGAGGTGGTCAGTACCGCCTATGATCCGAACGATCCTGGGCCTTTCCGCTCCGGCGGCTTCCGCTGGTTTAATACCACCAACGGCACCCGTCCGCGCACCTATCTGGTCTTTGGGCAGGATCAACCAATTGGTACTCCACCAGGGACACAGCAACAACCTTCCAGCATGGGCAAGGCGGCCGGCCTGGGCGATGTGGAGTTGCTGTGCGACCAGGCCCCGATCCAGATCGGCAACCGGGTCTGGCGCGATGATAACAGCAATGGCATCCAGGATCCCGGCGAACCGCCGCTGGCGGGTGTGGAGGTCGAACTGTGGCGCGATGGTACACGCATTGGCGTGGCTACCACCGATGCCAATGGCGAGTATTATTTCACCAGCGGTCAGAATGCTACCGACGCAAACCCGAACGACAATATTATTCACGACGGCGGCATCGGCATTCGCCCGCGCACCGGCACACCTGGCGGCGACTCGGAGTACGAGCTTCGTATCCCCAACGCCGTGGGTGCGTCACAGCAGGCACCCCTGACTGGATTAACTGCAACCCGGGCCAACGCCGATACTTCGTCCAATGGCACGAGCCGCGACTCGAATGGAACCCTGAACGGAACCAATGCGGTCTACCGCATCCCCTACGCCAATCTGGCGGGTGCAGGCTACAACAACCACACCTACGACTTTGGCTTTACGCCGCCGTTTAGCGTGGGCAACCGCGTCTGGCACGACGTAAATAACAACGGGTTAGACGATGATGGGCCAGGCACAGGTATAAATGGTGTGACGGTTCGGCTCTACGCTGATACCAACGGCAATGGTATCCTTGATGCTAGCGATCTATTGATGGACACCGTTGTCACCAGCAGCGGTGGCTACTATCTGTTCACCAACCTGCCGCCCGGTGACTACCTGGCACATTTGCCGGCCGCAAACTTCGCGGCAGGTGGGCCACTAGAAGGCTACACCAGCAGCACCGGTCAGTGGGGATCGGCCACCGGCCCATACGAAGGCCCGACATCACCCAACCCCAACGGCGATGTCGATCAGGACGACAATGGCAATATCGGCAGCGGTGGGCTGACCACGCCAGGCTTGACGGGCGGGGTCATCAGCCGGGTGATCACGCTGGGGCCAGGCGCTACTGAACCGATCAACGAGCCGAGTGGCCCGAACACCCCCGGCTTCCCGGATACCACACCCGATAATCGCTCCAACCTGACTCTCGACTTTGGCTTCTTCCGACCGCTGAGCCTCGGCAACCGCGTGTGGAATGACCTGAACAACGATGGCCTGGACAACGACGGGCCAGGCACAGGTATTGGCGGCGTGACCGTCAACCTGCTTAACAGCACCGGCACCACCGTCCTTGCCACCACGACGACCAACGCGCAGGGCTACTACCTGTTCACCAACCTGCAACCCGGCGACTACATTGTCGAACTGGCCGCCGCCAATTTCACCGGCACCGCGCCACTGGTGGGCTACA
>CALANA010000101.1 GCA_937925925.1 uncultured Chloroflexales bacterium
CGCGACGCCGCTGCCAACCAGCACGCGCATCCCCACCGCGACGCCGCTGCCAACCAGCACGCGCATCCCCACCGCGACGCCGCTGCCAACCCACACGCGCATCCCCACCGCGACGCCGCTGCCAACCCACACGCGCATCCCCACCGCGACGCCGCTGCCAACCAGCACGCGCATCCCCACCGCGACGCCGCTGCCGACAGACACGCTGACGCCGACAGACACGCCGACGCCGACACCAACGGACACGCCGACGCCGACAGACACGCCGACGCCGACACCAACGGACACGCCGACGCCGACACCGACGGACACACCAACGCCGACACCAACGGACACGCCGACGCCGACACCGACGGACACGCCGACGCCGACACCAACGGACACGCCGACGCCGACAGACACGCCGACGCCTTCTGTTGAACCGGAGTTACCAGCCTGTTCCGTCGGGTCGTATCAGGTCGGTACAATCGCAGGATCGATAGAGGCCGACGCGGGATTCCAGGTTCGTCACAGCATATCATTACCAGAACACGGGTTTGTTACACTCTCTGGTTATGTGCGGCAGGAGCTTCCGCAAGATTGTGGCTCTGGTTCCTGTGCCCAGGGCCAGATGCATGAGGGGTTTAGCATCCAGATCCGGGGGATAACGATTGTGCAGTACACACATCAGAATGATCAGGGGGTCTGGTTTCAGGTTGGCCCCTGGCGTACACCTTTTGTTGTACCGGCCGGTAGCTATAGTGTTGATCTTACGCACAACCTGCATGATACACCTTCTGGGTCGGTACAATCGCTGTTCTATACTTTTAACGTATGTGCTGAACCACTACGACCTTGATCGTCATCAGAATTGATAGAGGTCAGAATGGATGGTACCCGGAGCGCAGGCGTCCCCCCCTGGGAGGGAGAGCGTCCCGCCCTCGTGGTGCGGCGCAAGCGTCCCCCCCTGGGAGGGAGAGCGTCCCGCTCTCCGCCTGGGAGGGAAGGGCGTCCCGCCCTGGGAGGGAGAGCGTCCCGCCCTCCGCCTGGGAGCGCAGGCGTCCCGCTCTCTGCCTGGGAGGGAGAGCGTCCCGCTCTCCGCCTGGGAGGGAGGGCGTCCCGCCCTCCGCCTGGGAGCGCAGGCGTCCCGCTCTCCGCCTGGGAGCGCAGGCGTCCCGCCCTCGTGGTGCCAGTGGTCAACGGCTTCGCACTATTTTCCGTCGAGGACTAAGAAAGGTCTGGTGTTCCTATCAAACATCGTCTCACTCTACTTACCCTATGGGTAGCCAGCATGCTTGCAATCGGTAGCGGCCTGAGCTGGAGTATACCGCTTGCGGCCCAACCAGATACTGCGCAACCCTTACAGATCATTCCGCAATCAGATGGCATTCGACTGGAGTGGCATAGCGACCTGGCCGTGCCACGCACGAACCAGTTTGCCGATACGGGCTGGTCGGAAGTGACGCTCAATGGATTACAGTTACCGGCCCAACTCGTTCCGTTGCGCATGCCTGATGCGCGTCCGCTCGAACTTCAGTTTGAGACAATCACAAGCATTGCCTGGGATTCCACGCTCACGCACGCGACGGTTCCCATTCCCCGTACAGAGACCGGCGTAGAGCGTCCGGATCTGATCGCTGACCTGAGTCGAACCCCCCCATCGGCACCGGTGGTGGTATTGCACGATGGATGGCTACGCGGAACGCGGATTGTGGTGCTGGCGGTTAGCCCGATTTTCGCGGCGGCGGGTGAGGTGCGGATGGCGCAACAGCTTGAACTCCTGATCCCCGGCGCAGCCCCGCTCACGGCCACAGCCAGCGACCTGCTGGACGATGCGATACCGTTCCTCACCAATGCGCTCCCACCGACCAATCCGGTAGTGGGACGAGCGCTGGCAAAAATCGCGGTGACGCAGACCGGCTTGCAGCGGGTGACCGGTGCAGAACTGATGACAGCCGGTATTGACCTGCAAACACTCGTGCCCGCCCGCCTGCAACTCTGGCATCAGGGCCGAGCCGTGGCGCTGGAGGAGTGGCGTGCCGCTGAAGGGCCGCTGGCGCCCACTGATGAACTACGCTTCTATGCACCTGCGCCGGGTGATCGTTGGAATGCCGGCGACACCTACTGGTTAACGTATGAGGCAACACCGGGGTTGCGGATGGCGATCCAGGACGCACGGCCAACAGCGGAGGTACTCCCGGAGCATACGACGGCCTGGGAGCGAGGGATATGGCGCGATCATCAGTTGTATGACCCCTTATTGCCTGGTCACGATGGTGATCACTGGTATGCTGCTGATCTACGCACCGGCCCCGATCAGCCCGTGGCAACGCTCCAAGTACCGCTGCCGCCACGCTTGCCATTGGCAGCGGGGGAACTAGAACTTCACATTGGTGGGAGTGCTTACACAGCCGGACAACGGACGTTGACCGTTCGTAGCGGTAATGCTACCGCGACGACGACCTGGGATGGGACGGGAAACTGGCAGCAATCGGTGATCCTGGCCGAGAATGGGCCGCAGGTAACGCTCACGTTGGAGACCGGCCCGGTGCCGGCGGGGATCATGGTCGGCAGTGTGGCCTGGCAACGTCCGGTCGTGCTTGATCTGGACGGTCAGGGGGCAGCATTTATCGGCGCAGCGGGCACCGGGCGCTATACATTGCGTCAGACGCCTCCCGGACGGGCATTGTATGATGTGAGCGATCCGGCGCAGCCCATCCGTATGCTCATTCCAGACGGCACCAGTTTCCAGTTCGATCAGCGCCACCCGACCGTGCGTGAGTACGTGGTGAGTGGGCCGGGCATGCTGCATCGTCCAGCCGTCACGCGCTACACCCCCACCAGCCTCGCGCAACCGCTGAATGCGAACGTCCTCTATATCGCGCCAGCGCCACTCCATCAGGCACTCGCCCCGCTCGTGGCGCAGCGGCAGGCACAGGGCTACACCGTGGCGGTTGTGGATGTGCAGGCCATTTACGATAACTGGAGCTTTGGGCAGGTCGCTCCTGATGCTATTCGTGATTTCCTGCGCTATGCCGCAGCAACATGGAATCGGCCACCGCTGGCGGTCACGCTGGTGGGTGATGGTACCTCCGATCCGCATGACTATCTGCGGCAGGGAGCGCTCAACGTCAATTTTATTCCGCCCTATCTGGCGATGGTTGATCCCTGGATGGGCGAAACGGCGTGCGAAACGTGCTATGCGCAGTTGCATGGTGCCCATCCGGTCACCAGTGCTGATGCCGATCTGTTTCCAGATCTGATGCTCGGTCGCCTGCCGGTGAAGAGCGCCGCCGATCTGGAGGCACTGGTGGCGAAGATTGTGGGCTATGAAACCGATCCAGGCGGTAGCGGCTGGCGCGCTCGTAATCTGTATGTGGCCGACAATGTCTATGCCGCTGATGGCACGCCAGATCCCGCCGGCGATTTTGTGCTATCTTCCGAGCAGAGCATTGCCATGCAGCCGCCCGGCATCCAGATCGAACGTTTGTACTATGATCCGTGGAACCGCGATAGTCAGGGCCGTCCACTGGCAGAACCGTGGCGCGAGCCAGATGCTGCGCGTGCCCGCGAACGTACCCATGCCGCACTGAACGCCGGAGCGGGCATTGTGAACTATACCGGCCATAGCAATCACTGGCGCTGGGCACGTACCGACGATTCGGCTGATAATCATCTGTTACAGCTCTACGAAGCCGATACCCTGACCAATGGCGAACGGCTGCCGATTCTGCTGGCGATGACCTGCTGGACCAGTTCGTTCCAGAAGCCCACCGAGAGTGGCACCACGCTGGATGAGCGGTTGTTACTGAACCCACGGGGCGGCATGGTGGCTGTGTGGGGGCCAACCGGGATGGGCGTTGCGCATGGGCATGATGCGCTGCAGCGCGGATTCTATCAGGCATTGTGGGACGCGCCACCGATGACTGCGCCCCTGGGCCGGCTCACGCTGGCGGGCTATGTTGAACTGCTGACCCGTGGTGGGTGCTGTGATGATGCTGTCCACACTTTTGCGTTGCTCGGCGATCCGCTGACGCCGGCCCGCGTCGCTCCCGCCACCTGGGTGTATCTGCCGCTGATTCGGCGTTGAGTCATGCTGCCGCCTCCCGCTGCTGGTCGGAGTCCCGGCTTCCGCCGGGATTCCAGAGTCGCTGAAGGGCACAAAGTCCCATTGCATCGTCGTCTATATCCTGTTATAGTAACGCTGGAGTAATCCTATGCCGCATCATCCGCAACCGATTGACGATCTGCCACCGATCAGCACTCGTTCGCTGAGCCAGTTGCGCCAGGAATGTCAGGCGCAGCTTGACCGGTTTCGGCGCACGCATAACCGGGATGTGGCGAGTAGGAGTTGTGATGAGATCCTGCGCCGTGCGGCGGCCGGCGATGCGGCGGCGTTTGATGTCCTCTGGGAGATCTCGATTCCCCTGGTGCGCTCGCACTGTCCGCCAGAACTGCTGTTTGCCATTGACGATGTTCAGCAACTGGTGGCCGAGCGCCTGATCCGCAAGTTTCGCAGTCGCACCTCGCCCTACCGCGCCGAAGGCTTTGCCGCCTATCGCACCTACCTTAATCTCACCCTCAAAAGTGTCTGCCTGAATATGCAGCAGCGTGATCCAGTCTGCGAGTCGCTGAACCGGTTGCACACCACCAGACGTCTTGAAGCTGTCGAACCATCGACAATACGGCGTGTGGAGCGCCTGTTGATGCTCCAGCGTTGCATGGCATTGCTCCCCGATGATCTCCACCGCGAGGTGTTCCGACTTCGGATTGTACTCCAGGAGGAGGTGGAAACGATTGTGGCCGAGTTGCAGCCGCTGGCACCAGGCCTGACGCTCCGCGAGGTTTATCGGTTGGCCGAACGTAGTATTCGCTTGTTACGCAACATGCCCGAAGTGCGTGAAATGCTTGAGATAGACGGTGGAAAATCGTGAAAAACGGTGTTTATCATGCATGATGTGATTCTAATCCGACAGGATTTATCCTGATCTGCTTTTCAAATGCCAGAAATCTGATCAAGGGACTCTTTGTACCCATGGGGTAGGTAGAAAACCGTTGTTAGATAAAGTTCATAATCACGCCCCCCCCGGCGGGGTCGCCGCATCACCCCCCCAGCGGGGGGGGGCCGGGGCCACATCACGCCCCCCCCGGCGGGGTCGCCGC
>CALANA010000102.1 GCA_937925925.1 uncultured Chloroflexales bacterium
GATGGCAATGCGGGCACCCACGAGAGGTGCCCCGACGATCGTTGTTGCGCGATGGGGGCATCGTCTCGCATTGTTCCGCAACGACCATACATGGCTATCATAGCGCTTGTTGATCAGCAATGGATGGCAATGCGGGCACCCACGAGGGGTGCCCCGACGATCAAGGCTTTGCAATGGGGGCATTGTCTCACATCGCCTCGCATTCCCATCTATTGTCTCGCATTGCCCCCGCGTTGCCTGGCAGTGCCCCATATTGCCTTACATGGATCATCAATGTCATCTGAGAATTGTCATTGACCCTTCAACCGTTATCGCAGGAGTCGCTGGCGAAGCGGAAATGGCAAGATTGAGTGAACTGACCAAAGACGCAACTATTGTTGCACCGCCGAAGCGTTCAAACGTTCAAGCGTTCAAGCGCTGAAGCGTTGAAGTGTTCAAGCACTCGAACGCTCAGGCCGCTTGAACGCTTTCCGCTTTCCGCTTTGAAACGCTTCACGCCTCGCGCTCACCATCCACGAGCAGGACGGGCAGGGAGCTTTGCTCGATGACCGCCTGTGAGATCGAGCCGAGCAACACATCTTCCCAGGGCCGATGACCGCGCTTGCCCATCACAATATCTGTGGCGGCAAAGCGCTCGACTGCGTGCAGAATCGCTTCGGGTACGGTGCCATTCACGGTCACAAACGTGTGACGCACATCGGCCAGGCGTTGTTCAACCTGCAACTCCAGCGCAGCCACATCTTCCGGGTGGGGATGATTGATCACGTGCAATACAACCACCTCAGTGTCGTTCTGGCGGGCCAGTTCGGCCGCCTTGGTCAGTACCCGACTGGCCTGTGCGGACGTGTCCACGGCGACGAGCATGCGTGCATGCGCTTTCAGTGTCACCTTTGTGGGGTCAACTTCGCCCTGTTCAAGCAACAGCGGCGCAGCGATGCGCGTAAACCAGGCCCCCAGCGGTGCCGTGACCAGGATCGAGAGCGCCGCCAGCGCCAGAATAGTCTCGCCGCCCGGCACACCCGCCGCCAGCGGCAGTGCGCCAATCGCCGCCTGCACCGTGGCTTTGGGCATGTTGCCAGGCAGCAAAAAGAAGCGCTCGCGCCAGTTCCAGTTACTCCCCAGTGTCGAGAGCCACCAGCCGAGCATGCGTCCGATCACCAGGCCGAGCGCCAGCAGCACCAGACCGGGGGCCAGCACGTTGCCCAGAAATTCCAGTTCAATCGTGGCTCCGAGCAGCACAAACAACACAATCTCGGCTATTGTCCACAGCCCATCAAAGCCATCGCGAATGGTACGTGCCAGCGGCGCATCGCGTTCGATCAGAAAGAAGCCGAGCGCCATTGCCGCCAGATACCCCGAATAGTAGGGCCAGACTGGGGCAACGATTACCAGCAGCAACGCCAGCGTCGCCACTACCAGCAGATCCTGGGTACTGTTTGCCGTCCAGGATTGTTTGACCAGCAGCACCTCGATCAGCCGTGCGGCCAGGTAGCCAATGAGCAGACCCATGCTGATTTCCAGCAATACCTGAAAGGGCAGCAGTTGCAATGCCGTCAGTGTCAGACCGCCTGGCAGCGTCACATGGTCTATACCGCCTGCTCCGAAAAAGTTGAGCAACAAACTAAAGACCAGCAAAATCAGCACATCCGAGAGCGCACTCCCGGTGAGAATCGCATCAGGAATGCCCTTTGCCACGCCCAGTCCGAGGCGCTTGAGGTGCAGCATACCAGGCACGATCACTGCCGGTGACTCGGCACCCAGAATGACTCCCAGCAACAGGCCGGTTAAAAAGTCAAAATCGAAGAGATACATAGCCAGAACCGCGACGACCAGTGCCTCGCATGTAGCCGGCAAGAACCCCAGGCGCAACGCCACCGACCCTTGCTGCGCCAGCTTCTCACGATCCAGTCCCAGACCGGCCTTGACCAGGATGATCATCACCGCGACCGTGCGCAAGGCATCAGCCGCCGCCAGCGTCTCGCTGCCGATCACGTCCAGCACCTGCGGCCCCAGCAGTATGCCTACCAGGATCATCCCAATCAGCGGCGGAGCGCCCAGTCGCCGCACGATCTGACCGGCAAAGAAGCCCGCCAGCAGAATCCAGACTATACTTGCTAACATAGTGATGTTCCTTAGCTATGGTTGGGGAAACCACTGCGCCAGGGTTTCCCGTAGCAGAGCAACCGCCTGATCCTGACAACGGGTGAGACTGACCTTCCGTGCCGGGGCTTGAAAAATTGCTGCGGAACGAGGACGGCGTTGCTGGCGCAGTATGGCTTCGAGCAGTTCCTTCGGCGCATGCGGTTTGGGCTGTCCGGCGTCCCAGGAGTTGTATTGTTGCGCTAGAGCCATAACCTGCTCCCAGGTCATATCCAGTTCCTGGAGAACGGCTGGTGATGTTGACCAGACCCAGGCCTCAAGCTCTGGCTCAATGACAATGACCTCACAGGTCGCGGCCATCCAGCCCGTGCGATGCAGATTTTCCCGGATCGTTTGGGCTACAGTCTGGGCATCACCTGGTACACCCTGCCATGCATGATCAAGCAGCACCAGCGCATGCGTGTAGCTGGTAGCGTGCGATTGCAGAAATTTCGCTGCCTCCTTATACACACCCGGATCTTTGCCTGGATGTCGCCGAATATCAAAGGTGATCGGACGTATGTGTAGCGCCTGCTGGCGTTCGTGCAGGAGCGTTTCTAGCGTCTTTTCCTGTTGTATATCGGCAACCAGTGCGATCAAGTCTCTGTTCATCCAAGTACTCCAGCAGCATACAGCGTAGACAAATCTATCTCACCACGCCAATCTTTCAGTGCAGGATGCCGATCACCACTGACAATATCGACCGCGCCCGAAGGGTTTTTCGCAAAGCAGAGCAGATCCTCTGTTTGCGCCAGGCCCAGGAACAAGGGCGAATGGGTGGCAACTAGCACCTGCCCATAGTAGACTGAGGAAAGCGATAGAAAGACCCCTTCGAGCGCACGCGGATGCACGCCATTCTCTGGCTCTTCAATCAGGTAGATGCTGAACTGTTCAGGTAAATAAGCCAGTAACGTCAGTGCCAGAACACGTAATGTCCCATCCGAGATTAACCATGAGGGCACGGGATCGGCAGCCATCGTATATTGGATAGCGAGATACAGATGACGGTCTTCGGGACGTTCATGCACCTCAATCGTTTTTACGTCTGGCAGAATTGTCTGCAGATGGGCAACCCAATCGTTAAATGCTGCCAGATGGTGCTGTTTCAGATCCTGCACAACGAGGGACAGATTCGACCCATCGACACTGAAATCACGTATTACAGAGGGACTGGTTGGACGGCGCATTGCCGCGCTGTTCAGTGCCAATACGCGCATTCCTTCACGTAGCAAATTCCGCACCCAGATCGCTGCTGGAAAGCGTTCCGGATCCTCTGGTAGACCTGCAAGTGCCGCCTTGCGTGGGCCAGTGCGAAACTGCATGTTCCATTTGCCGCCTTCGGCTTTGAAATAATCATTGCCGGATGATGCCACCTTGCGTACCACCGTCTGCCAGCCAGCCGGGGTTTTCCCCGATGTGATAATGGTTGCCGGTACTACTGGTTCGACCGGAAAAAAACTGAGCGGTCGTTCAGCAGTCAGCGGTTGGTGCGACTCACGCCGTTGACTGTCAATCAGCCACAGCGTTTCGTAGCGTATCTCGATCGTGCCAGCGCTGGAACTCCCAAACGACAGTTCATAGCGTGCCCGATCATGAACTGGCTGAGTACCATTCTGTTGCGACAGCGCATAAATGGTGGAGGGTAGCATCAGTTCAATGGCTACCTCAAAATGGCCCGCTTGTTGATTGAATATAAGTTCATCGAGGCGACGTGCGCGCCCTTGCCCTGGCTCCACCCCAAAAAGCAAGGTATCATCCAGCCCATAACGCACAAAATCTCCAATTAATTTGACGACATCGAGAAACGTCGATTTGCCGGCTGCATTGGGGCCAACCAGGATCTGAAACGGTCGCACAGCCTGCGCTACATAGCGTAAGCCACGATAGTTTAGAACTTCGATGCGCTGGATCATAGCGTCTCCTTTCCTTGCAACTGCAGCTCATATAACACTGGCTTGAACATATAGCTCGCACGCTCCTCAGCAACTCTGTTAACTAATACCAATTTGACTTCGACATTTCGCATCCTTTGGTCTGTCTTACGCTTTCTCATACGACAACGAGACTTCCCCTGGAAAAAGATTTCGCGGGGCGTAGAGGCGTTGCATGCAACGCCTCTACGCCAAAATCCCCGCGCCGCACCAGAAAAGGAACATGGGCGGGGGCCGCAGGCCCCCGCACCCCCGCCGAGACGCAGTCTCGTTGGAGGACGAATGGCACGACCATGCGGAATATGCAAGTCGAAACGGTATAATACCAAATCCGGGTAGACCCTTTCTGTTTGTTCCTATGCATGACGTGACGTATCTTGGCGATGGCACGCGAGATTCTTCGCTTCGCTCAGAATGACATGATGGAGCAGTGATCATGATGGAGCAGTGATCAGTCGAACTTGGTATAACACGGGTAGCAGACGCCGCTGTATTTGCCATCAACCAGGAGCAATGCTACCATGCACCAATCCTATCGAACGGGCTGCTGCGAGAAGTCTCCCGACACTGTACGAGGAGTGAATTTCCCCCATGACAATGATGCCAGGCGGGGCGAACGATGCAGTATGCTGCTCTCGTCATCCAGAAGTAACCGCCGACACCGAGTTTATTATACATCTGGTGTTCATTGTATCAGGACTTACGCGGTTCCTTGAATCGCACAGCTTTTTCGCCTGCGGCAGCGTGGAAGAACCGCTTTTTTGCTCCAAAATTTCGCCTACAACGAAAATTTGGAGCAAAAATAGGAAACATACCGCTCTACCGCAAGCGAAACCCATGGGGTGATGGACAACTGCGTAAGTCCTATGTCTATTTGAGGATTCCATGCATTCATTGAAGATCTACTGCGTTTTGCTGCTCATGCTGCTACTAAGCAATGCCTGTACCCCGATTGCGCATGAGCCGGATTTGATCGCTATGCCCGATAGTCCATTCGCCATTCATCCCACCTTCTTCCCCACCTGGCAAGCAGCCGGTGGTGTGGCACAGATTGGCCTGCCGCTGAGTGCTCCCCTCTGGTTGAATGGTCAACTGGTGCAATACTTTGAGCATGCACGTCTTGAGGCCCAGAATAATCGGTCGCCGTTGCGCACGAACGGTAACGTCACTATTCACACGCATACGGACGATTGGCAGACACGGATTCCAGCGGAGGTGCTGACGCTGGAACCGGCTCCGCAGCGTGCCCAGATCATCCTGGAACGTCCAGCCAGCAACCGGGGCATGGCCCGCGTCGGCCCCTTGCAGCCCGTGGTGGTGCGGCTGACGATTGCGGATTATGCTGGCCCGGCGGAATTGCAGCTCTACGACGCGCACCTGCGGCTGGTTGATACCTTCACGCCTGATGTGCAGGACGGGCAGGCCGAGGTGAACGTTCTGCCACGTGGCGCACCGGGGCCGCAGTGGGCGCTGGCGGTGGTTGCGGGCCAACTGGCGGGAGCCAGCAGCGCCCTGTTCAACCTGGAACCGGAGACCGACATCCAGACCGGTTGGGCCGAACTGGATGCACTCTATCCGACGGTGCGCGGCTTTATGGAGCAGTGTGTTGTGAGTTATAAGCTTGATGGGACGCTGGTGCGTGGCTATCGTTCGCCGGATAACCCGCTGCTCTGGTTACGCGATCATGTCTATCAGGGGCGCGGCTTTCGCTACTTCGAGCGTGATGTCACCAGCCTGCTTGATGCCTTTGCACGAGCGCAGTTCCCCGATGGCAGCTTCCCCGATGTGCTGGCCTATCCCAGCCGTGGCTCGGAGGCAAAACGGATGGATACCGAGTCTGATCTGGAATTTCTATTTGTGCAAGGCGTCTACGATGCCTGGCAAATGACGGGCGACGACGACTGGTTGCGCACAAAGTTAGAACCGATGCGACGTGGATTAGCTTATATCACCAGCGATCCGTTGCGCTGGGATGCCACGCATCAACTGGTACGGCGGCCCTACACCATTGATACCTGGGATTTTGAGTATGGGCCAACCACGATCAGCCCCGATGGGAAGCCGGCACCGCGCCACTGGATCGATGAACAGACGATCTGGGGCATTTTCCACGGTGATAACACGGGCCTGGCATATGCCATGGAGTTGCTGGCCCGTATGGAGGAGCATCTTGGCGATACGGACGCCGCCGCACACTGGCGTCAGCAGGGCCAGAGCGTTATGCAGCGGCTGAATACTCTGAGCTGGAATGGTTCCTTTTTTACCCACTTTGTGCCGCTGGAGGGGCCGCTGGATGCTCCCGGCGTTGACACCGATGCGCAACTCAGCCTCTCCAACGCCTATGCGCTAAACCGTGAGGTGCTGCGATTTCGCCAGGGCTACGATATCGTGGGCACCTACTATCAGCGACGGGACTTCGAGCGCGCCTTTGCCGAGTGGTACAGCATCGACCCGCCCTTTCCCGAAGGCAGCTTTGGCATGGGCGGCGCAAAGGGTGAGCGACCAGGCGAGTATGTGAATGGCGGGATTATGCCACTGGTGGGCGGCGAACTGGCACGGGGCGCGTTTCGCTATGGCCTGGAACCGTATGGTTTCGATATCCTGGCGCGCTATGCCACCCTGGTCGATCTCAGCGGTACCTCCTATCTGTGGTACTATCCGACTGATGGTAGTCCCGGTATCTCTTCGCTCGATACGCTGGCGACCGATGGCTGGGGGTCGAGCGCGATGCTGGGCGCGCTGATCGAGGGTGCGGCCGGGATTGAGGATCGCAGCCGCCTGTACCGCAACATCACGCTTAGCCCACGCTGGTCGGCTGCGCCAGATGTCAACACAGCGCGTGTGGTAGCGCGTTATGGCCCATCGGCAGCATACGTTGCGTATACCTGGCAGCGGACACCAGACCGTCTGCACCTGACTGTCACCGGCACCTGGGAGCAAGCCCGTCTGCGTTTGTTGTTGCCAGAAGACGCGGGTAAAACCGTAACGCTGCTGATCAATGGCGCACCTGCCCCGACCACGATTGAGCAACTCGTGAGCAGTCGCTATGTTGTTCTCGATGTTACTGGTGGCGATGTGGAGCTAGAAGTGGGGTGGTGAGGCATCGCTTGTTTCACCCTCGCTACAACCACGGTTCGAATCTGGCCTGACCTGCGCTGGAACCACGAAGAACACGATACGCAGGATATGAGAGAGGAGGAGGAGCTATGTCATGGTTCTATCTTGACCCGGAGAATCTAGAGATGACCCTGCGCGTCGCGCTGGCGCTGATTCTGGGTGCCATTCCTGGCCTGGAACGAGAATATCACCGCTCGCCAGCCGGGTTGCGTACACATATGCTGGTAGCCGGGGGAGCAGCTTGTTTTACGCTGGCCTCGGTTTATGGCTTTGATCAAGGCGATCCAGGGCGCGTCGCGGCGCAAATTGTTTCGGGGGTGGGCTTCCTGGGTGCCGGGACGATCTGGATGCGCGACTCCGGGCCAGGCGGGTTGACCACGGCGGCCGGGATCTGGATGGTCGCCGCCATTGGCATGCTGATGGGCCTGGGGATGTACTGGCTTGCGATTTCGTCCAGTGTGTTGCTGCTGCTCACCCTGTGGCTGTTACGCTTCGTTCGCGCTGAGAAATAGCCGGTTTTCTGGCTGTCATCTGTGGTATACTATTGACATATTTGTGCTGGACAAGGAGGGGACGATGACGCGCTGGTTCAATGTGGCCGGGCCATGCAACCCGACCGATCACTATATGCTTTCGGCGACAGCGCGCTTGCCGGACGTGACGCGGCTGATAGCGCAGAAGAGCTACTTTGTGCTGCACGCGCCCCGACAGACGGGCAAGACCACGGCCATGTTGACGCTGGCGCAGGAACTCACCGCCAGCGGGCAGTACGTGGCCGCCTTGCTGTCGCTCGAAGTCGGGGCACCGTTCAGCACAGATCTCCAAACGGCCGAGGCGGCTATTCTGGAGGATTGGACGCTGGCTGCGCAGTGGCAGTTGCCAAAAGCGCTGCATCCACCGCCCTGGCCTGATGCCGAACCAGGTGCCCGGATCAGTGCCGCGCTGAGTGCCTGGGCACAACAGGCCCCCCGTCCATTGGTGGTCTTCCTGGACGAGATTGATGCTTTGCAGGATGCGGCCCTTATTTCTGTTCTACGTCAGTTGCGGAGCGGATACACACGCCGGCCAACGGCGTTTCCGCACGCGCTGGCGCTGATTGGGCTACGCGATGTGCGCGATTACAAGGTCGCCTCCGGGGGCAGCGACCGCTTGCGCTCGACCAGTCCCTTCAACATCAAGGTCGAGTCGCTCACCCTGCGCGATTTCACCGCTGACGAGGTGGCCGACCTGTATGCCCAGCACACCGCCGATACCGGCCAGGTCTTTACTCCCGACGCCCTGACCCGCGCCTTCGACCTGACCCAGGGCCAACCCTGGCTGGTCAACGCCCTGGCGCGCCAGGCGGTCGAAGTTATCGCGCCGGATCCGAAACAACCGGTTGATGCCACAGTGATTGACAGGGCCAAAGAGATCTTGATCGCCCGGCAGGACACGCATCTGGACAGCCTGGCCGAGCGGTTGCGCGAGGAGCGCGTGCGCCGCATCATCGAACCGATGCT